>CAZLJY010000086.1:0-17759 GCA_964559945.1 uncultured Gammaproteobacteria bacterium
TTGTGGCACCTTACATCGGCGAATTAGGGACCGAAGATCAAAAATCTCGCTACCTACCGGGCTGTGTCAGCGGTGAACGCATATTGGGTATTGCCATGACTGAGCCGGGTGCCGGCAGCGATGTGGCAGGCATGAAAACCCGTGCGGTAGATAAGGGCGATCACTACCTGCTAAACGGCCAGAAAACGTACATCTCCAATGGCATTATCGGCAATCTGTTCATGGTTGCAGCGCGTACCGGTGAGCCCGATAGTCGCCAGTTAGGTTTGTTTCTGGTTGAAGGTGAGATGGAGGGCTTTAAGCGTGGCCGGAATCTGAACAAGATGGGCCTCAAAAGTCAGGATACTGCTGAGCTGTTTTTCGACAATGTTGCAGTGCCAAAAGAAAACGTATTGGGTGATCCCACTCGCGGGTTTTACAACTTGATGCAGTTTCTGGCCGAGGAGCGACTGATGAATTCGGTCAGCAATTTGGCCATTGCCTCTACCGCGCTGGATATCACCTTAGACTATGCGCGCGAGCGCAAGGTGTTTGGTCAGTCGGTAGCGGATTTTCAGGTTAATCGCTTTAAGTTTGCTGATATGCGCACAGAAATTGATGTGGCTCAGGTTTTTCTTGACCAATGTGTGATGCTCCACAATGAGGGCAATCTCAGTCCTGATATGGCAGCGCAGTCAAAGCTTGTGACCAGCGAGATTCTGGGCCGTACCGTGGATGAATGTGTTCAACTTCACGGTGGTGCGGGCTATATGGATGAATACCGCATCTCTCGACTTTATAGTGACGCCCGAATCGCAAGAATTTACGCGGGCTCCTCTGAGGTCATGCGAGAAATCATTGCCCGTTCTATGGGGCTTGATCCGAGAAAAAAATCGTAACTCAGCAGGCTGCTACGGGAGCCGTTTAGGAGATGCTATGAAAGCTGTTTGGAATAATGCGGTGCTGGCACAGTCCGATGACACGGTGGTGGTGGAGGGTAATCACTACTTTCCGCCCGAATCTTTAGATATGACCTATTTTGAATCGTCTAGTAACACCAGTGTTTGTCCATGGAAAGGGACCGCCAGCTACTACTCCGTCATTGTCGATGGGCAAACCAATAAGGATGCAGCTTGGTACTACCCCGAAACCAAACCGGATGCCCAGAATATTCGAGGACGCGTTGCGTTTTGGAAAGGGGTAACGGTGTCCTGATTGTTAACCAGGCCTTGGCCCGTTTGACGGTTAGCGTTTGCGCCTGGACAACAATGAAGCTGGACGACGTTCCTGGGCTGTTTTGAACAAGCTGAAGGTTTTTTTCACGTAGTTGGTCACGGTGTCGATACCGTCAATATATTCCTTCAGTTCCGGTGTCCATTGAGCTTCCACCAAGCGTGAGGTCATGGCCGGGTCGGCACCTTCAAGGCGGACATAGAACCAGGGCTCGCCACGTTTGAGCACAATGGGTTTACTCATGTCATGCCATTCAAAGGCCCACATCAAGCGTCTAGGCCAGACATCTAGCTGAAAGCGGCCGCTGATAATGACGCCGGGCCAGCGGTCGGCCTTGTAGTCATGAAACGGCCCAACTTCGTCCAAGAAGCAGTAATCGTCGGCAATGAACCGATAGGGCGTGACGATCTGGAAAATGGGCCGTTTCGGGTGGCGCCATTGATCGGGGGGCATGGGCACGATCAACTCATCAAGAAATTTCACGTCAATCGGACTGTCGTGCCCTAACTCGTTGTTAAACGACAGTGAACCATCAGGCCGTATGACTGCTGAAAAGGTCGCATCAATGGGGCATCGGATCTGGTACAGCCGTGATTCATGTTGCAGCACCGCAGGGCAAGCGGTCACCGCTTTTGCAGACGGATCTTCCAGGACCGGCAAATCCAAGGCTTCAGGCGAATACCAGATGGTAGCGGCTTTGACCGGATCCATTAACCAGCCGGCAGTTAAAATGCGGGAGCTGCTCGATTCACTCATGGCGTAAATTATGTGTCTAAAGTCAGGGCACACTATAAACCTTTTCGTCCTTCGCGCCGTCTGACTTACCATGAGGGCTGTGGCGGAGTGGGACAACAGCAAGGCGGCCCTAGGGCCCGAATCGGAGCAAACGGTGGATTCTGGCTCGGTGATGGACGATACAGAGCTGGTTGATAGTGCCCGGGACGGTGATCAGCGCGCGTTCGAAACGTTGTATCGGCGCCACCAGGGCCGGCTGATGGCGTTATGCTGGCGCATGTGTGGCGGCAACGACACCTTGGCCAGCGAGCTGGTGCAAGACGCGTTTGTGCGGGCTTGGCAAAAGCTGCATTTGTTTCGCGGCGAGGCGAAATTTTCCACTTGGCTGCACCGGTTGACTGTCAATGTGGTACTGAGCGATCGGCGCATTCGGATGCGTCGACTGGATCGAGAGCAACCGCTGGAGCTGGCGCCTGAACCTGGCAACGCACCCAATATGGGGCTGGATGCCGATTTGGAGAGCGCAATTTCCCGTTTGCCGGAACGCGCACGCACGGTGCTGGTCTTACATGATGTTGAAGGACTGAAACATACGGAAATTGCGCAGCTCGCGGATATGGCAGTGGGCACCTCAAAGGCCCAGTTGCATCGAGCGCGCAAATTACTGAGAGAATGGCTAAATGAGTAATAACGAACATCAAGACCACCGGCCGCCAACGCTGCTCTCTGACAGCGCATTGCAAGACCGGCTGGCCAGGTTGTCACGAGAGCGCCAGGGTGGTGATGATCTGTGGCCTCAGATTCAAGCTAGGCTGGAGCCACAACCGACTAAGCGGGCTTTAGCGTGGATACGTCGCGCGGCGGCTGCCGGCTTTGTTTTGGCAATTGCCGCCTCATTGATCATTAATTTAGGGATTTCACCGTCCAACGACACTGAGCGGTTAAGCCGTCACGCAGGAAATCTCCCATTGTTGTCAGCCAGCGCCGAGCTTGAATATTCGGGTGCTCTACAGAATCTGCTGCCATTGACGGTGAGTGCTGCGGTGGCCCAGCCTGGGACACTGTTGGCTGATTATGAACGGTCATTGGAGGTGGTGCGCGCCGCCACTGACGCAGTCAGGGTTGCGCTGGCCAGTGATCCGGGGTCTAGGTATCTCAATGACATGCTGGCAGACCTGCATTACCGACAGCTCAATGTGTTGAAGGCAATGGCGCGGCATGCCGATCAACAGAGTCCGGAGCCAGACAAGCTGCAGGTCGGTCTGGAAATGCCAACAACGACAGCAAAGAATACTATTCGGAGTACTTCATGATGAACATTCCTATCTCAAATGTACTGGCGACGGGCTTGCTTGAAGGGCGAGGTTGCCGTTCCGTATTCACCCAAGTGATGGGGCTGGCGTTACTCAGCTGTGTTTCCACCTTGTCAGCCAAAGAAGTGGATCACAGCATGGCGCTGGACAGTGATGGCATGGTTGTCATCAAGGTCGTGAAAGGCGAAGTGCGGGTCGAAGGATGGGACCGCAGCGAAGTCATGGTCCGAGGAGAGATGGGTGAGGGGAGTTTGGAGCTCTCTTTGGAAGGCAATGATCAAAGGCGAGAAATCGAAGTGAAAATCCCGCGCAATTCACGGGGTGTTGAAGGTTCTGAGTTGGAAGTATTTGTGCCCGTCGGTGCGAACGTGGTGGTCGAAACCACTAGCGCCGATATCATTGCCGCGGATGTTAGTGGCGATCTGGTTGAATTGCGTGCAGTCAGCGGGGACATTGAGGTGGACGCTGGCGGCCAGCGGCTGTTTGCCCATACGGTCAGTGGCGATATTGAAATCGAGTCTAGCGCCCGGCGAGTGGATATCAACAGTGTGAGTGGCGATATTGAGGGGCGTGTTAGTAGCGAAGAGGTGGATGCCAATACAGTGTCAGGAGAGATGATTTTGATAGCGCGCAAGCTCGCTCGAGGTCACTTTGAAAGCGTGTCAGGGGACCTGGAGCTGGACACCGGGTTATCGGATGCCGGTGCCATTACTGTGGCCAGCCTAAGCGGCGATGTTGACCTGATCTTGCCCGATAACCTATCGGCTACCTGTGAAGTGGAAAGTTTCAGTGGCTCCATAAGAAGTGCCCGTGGTCAGGTGGAAAAGGCGCAATATGGTCCCCACAAGACGCTGCGGTTTGTATCCGGAGATGGATCGGGTCGTGTGAGGGTCGAGAGTTTCAGCGGCGACGTTCGGATTCGCGAGCGTTGAGTGAGACGCTGACCCGCTGGATTTCTCCGCCATCAAGGCCATAACTTACCTCAGTAAATTGACTGTCCTCTGAACCCAGTGTGAGCACGGTACTGCAGCGCGTGCCATATTCATTGTTGAGGATAAACGCAGGCGCCAGATGCCGTTCCAATTCCACCCCAATGCCAGTATCCGGTAGTTGACCCGGCGGAATTTCAACATTTCTTAGTGCTGCCAACAGGTGCGCCTCGCCATGGACAGTTTCCAGAGTGGTGGCGATGGCCTGAGATTTCGGCCAGGGTGTGTTGAGCGCGCCATTGCTGACGGCATAAATCCCAGGGTTAAGCTGGTGGGCCGGCTGACCCTGGTTACTGCACCACCAAAGCTCTTGGGTGTCCCAGGCGAGAAAATTAAAGCCGCCGAAATTCTGTCCTTGGTCAATGATTTTCTTGCAGTAGTCCTTAGCTCTTGGGTTTTCTGTGAGAAATTTCAGTGGCAGGTCGCCCCTGCTTAATGGCGACGCTTGAGCGCCAATAGTGGACGGCGAGCGAACGTTGGTGACAGCCGCAAAACGTCCACTGGCGGTCGCCCCAAGCCAAGTGCCGCCTGCAACCAGATCTTTGCCGGCAAAAAGACCGGGGTGCTCTGGCCACCAGTTTGCCGGTGCTGTGGCCCGGTCATGGCGTTCATCCCGGTTGGCTGCCACGATCAAGCGAGTCTCGCCGTTTGGGGTGGAAAGAAGTTTTATGCCGATTAAACACATGACCGTTATCATAGGCTCCATGATGAACACGCTACTGATATCTTCCGCCCTATTGGCTGCCCAGCCGTTATTCGATGATCGCAGCGATGCATTGTCGTTCACTCATTTTAACGGCATGGTGGGTGAACACTATTTTCCAGAAATGATGGGCGCTGGAGTGGGTCTGTTGGATTTCGACAGGGATGGCGACTTGGATGTGTATCTGGTTCAAGGTGCGATGTTGGACCCTGAGCAATCCCCCGAGCAGGCATTGATGGCGCCGGTGAGTCCATTAAGCGATCGCCTATTGCGTAATGATAGTGACGATACTGGGCTGCGTTTTACCGATGTTACCGACGCTGTGGGAATTGTCGCCGACGGCTACGGCATGGGCATCAGCGTTGGCGATATCAACAACGATGGCTGGCCTGATCTTTATGTCAGTAATTTTGGCCCCAATCAGCTGTGGCTAAATCAGCGCGATGGTACCTTCCGCGAGGTGGCCGGTGATGCCGGCGCCGACGATAATCGATGGACCATAACAGCAGTGTTCGTCGATATTGACGAAGACGGCTGGCAGGACCTGTATCTGGTGAATTACGTCGATTGGAAGGTGAAGACGGCCAAAACCTGTCGATCCCACAGTGATGCGCCGGACTACTGCTCACCCCAATCCTACTCACCAACCTCCGACCAATTGTTGCGCAATCAAGGTGCAGGTAAGTTCCAGGTGATCACTGGGCGGGCCGGCATGACTCGGGCCGCAGGTCCAGGATTGGGTGCGGTCAGTGGTGATTTTAATGCCGACGGTTTACCCGATCTTTATGTCGCAAACGACGGTGCAGCGAACTACCTGTGGATGAATCAGGGCGGCGGACGGTTTACTGACGAGGCTTTGATGGCCGGTGTTGCGGTCAACATGTCGGGTTTGCCGGAAGCCAGCATGGGAGTGGATGCCAACGATTTTGATGGTGACGGTGATCTGGATTTATTTATGACCCATCTGGATCGCCAGACCAACACCTTGTACGTCAATGATGGTGAGGGCTGGTTTATGGATCAGACCATGGGCAGTGTATTGGGCGCTAGCAGTTTCGCGTTTACCGGCTTTGGCACCGCCTGGTTCGATTTGGATAACGACGGCTGGCTGGATTTACTCAGCGCCAACGGTGCGGTGGTCAAAGTGCCAGAGCAGGTACGAGCGGGGGAAACATTACCTCTACGTCAGCAAAATCAATTGTGGCGCAACCTCGGAGATGGCCGTTATGAGGATGTCAGTAAGCAGGGAGGTGAGGCGTTTAGCCGGGCGAGGGTCAGTCGGGGCGCGGCATTTGGCGATCTGAACAACGATGGCGCTACCGATATCGTTATTACTAATAATGCGGGGCCGGTGGAGATGTTAATCAACCAGGCAGCAGCAGAGCACAGTTGGTTAGGGTTAACCCTGCTTAATCCACAAGGCGGCATTGCCTACGGGGCCCAAGCCACGCTAACGCTGCCAAAGGCGACTTTGGTCCGCCGGGCCCGGACTGACGGCAGCTATTTGTCCGCCCATGATCCGCGCATTGTGTTTGGCTTGGGGGCATTGAAGGTAAAGCAACTGGAAGTAAAAGTGACATGGCCAGGGGGTAAGACCAGCACTCACAAAGGCTTGTCTCCCGGTCAGTACCACCGCATCAGTCAGCCCCAGTGAGGCTGTTTTTCGCCAATTTCACTGACGCAGGTTTGGGCGGCTTATTGTTGGTTTGCTGTTTATCTGTGCTGCCGGCAGCCACCCTGGCGGCTGATGATTTGCTGGCGGAGCTGACCGCGCGCCAGCAGGCCGCTCCCCGGGATTCTGAGGCTGCGGGCAATCTTGGGCGGTATTTCCATGCCCACGAGCAACTAGACCAAGCCCTTCAATGGTATGCGCGCGCAATCGACCTCAAGCCAGAGGAGTGGCGCTGGCACTATCTGGCGGGGTTGGCTTTGACTGAAGGGGCTCAAGCCCAACCGGCATTGCAGTATCTGCGCAAGGCCTACCAGCTGTCGCCAGAGGGTGAGGCGGTTGCGGTACAGCTAGCAAGGATGGCTTCAACCTTAGGTCAGTTTGATGAGGCGATAGGCGTGTTAACCGAAACCGTGGTGAACAACCCTGAATCCGCCGCCGTGTTGAGTGAGTTGGGCATTGCTTCGCTGGCTTCTGGGAATCCTGCAGCGGCGGTCAGCTACCTTCAGCAAGCACTGCTGGTAGAGCCAGGGGCAGACAGATTGTATTTTCCGCTGGCCAATGCATTGCGCGCCACCGGCGATCGGCAAGCCGCCCGCCTCGCGGCGTCAAAGGCAGGTGCCAAAGCCCCTCGCCTGATAGACCCAGTGGCTGATGAGATGCGCAGTATGTCCCGCAGTTACTCGTTCTATATGAGTCAGGGACTGCTTGCAGCCAGTAGTGGAGATCTTCCAGCGGCTCGCGATTTACTCCAACGAGCGGTTGAGCAAAATCCAACCGACCCAACGGTAGGCGTGAATTTCGCCCGGGTTCTTGAAAACCTTGGTGAGCAAGCCCTGGCCGAGATCGAGCTTAAGCGGGTATTGGAGCACAACTCGGCTAACGCACCGGCCTGGTTTAATCTCGGCGTTCTGGCAGAGCTAGCAGGCGACGACACGCTGGCCCTACAACGCTACAACCAGGCTTTGTCTATTAATCCTGAGGATTTTCGCAGCCGCCTACTGGCGGCCTCTGCCGCAATGCGACTAAATCAATTCGATTTGGCCAGTGAACATTACGCTTTGGCTGCGCAACTAAAGCCCGAACGGGATGAGCTTCTGGTCCGCCAGGCAATAAGTCAGTGGCGGGGAGATTGCGCCAGCGCTGTGGCCACGGCACTGAGGGTCGTGCAGCGAAGGCCAGAAGACCCAGCAGCACTTACCTTATATATAAGGCTGGTTTCTACTTGTCCTTCGGCACCGGCCGAGGCAGCCAATAACGCTCTGAATGCAGCACGCAACCTGGCTCAATTGGATTCGTCGCCAGTTATGGGTATTAATTTAGCAATGGCCGAGGCGGCTAGCGGGAACTACGCTAGCGCAGTGAAGATCCACCAACAGGCCATATCAAGCCTGGGCGGCCAGCTGACTGCGTCTCAGCGCCAGGTTCTGGATCAGCTTGGTCAGCGTTATCAGGCGCAACAATTGTCCAATCGACCGTTTATTTTCAATGAACAGGTCCTCAATCCCCCGCGTTTAACCCCGGCTGACCGACGTTAAGGCACAAAAATTCGAGCAAATACCGCAATTGCTGCAACATGGCGATGCAGTAATCCGCAAAGAGCTGCTAGATTTTTGATTGACCCAACCATCCCAAAAGTCACGGTTTAACAACGATTTAACATGCAAAAACGGCGAAGCTCTGCGGTTTTTAGCCCTTTTTTACCTACGAAAAGCAGGGTTTTACTCTGTTGCACTTAGTGCTACCATTCGCCATCGCCGAGTTAGGCGACCATGACCTATGCCACATGGAAGTATAAAACTGGCGTAACCCCGAAAAACTGTTTTCGAGTGCCAATCGAAAAGCTGGGAGAGTCTCAAAACTATGAGTAACAGACGCAATCCTTTATCTAGTGCCGTGCAATATGCATTGGCAACCGGGATGGCTGTCGGCCTGTCCGGAACTGCCCTCGCGCAGGACCAGGATCAGGACGAGGATGCAGCAGTCCTAGATCGCGTAGAAATTACCGGTTCGCGAATTAAGCGCGCCGATATTGAAAGCGCATCTCCGGTATTTGTCATTCAGCGTGAAGAAATTGAACGGTCCGGTTTGACCTCAATTGGTGATCTGCTTCAGGATCTGCCGATTGCCGGTGCCGCATTGAACACGCAGTTCAACAACGGTGGTAACGGTGAAACCCGTCTTGACCTCCGGAACCTGGGCTCTAATCGCCTGTTGGTTATGTTGAATGGACGTCGCTTCGTCTCCAACCTGGGCGGTATTGTTGACCTCAACAACTTCCCGGTTGCAGTGATCAAGCGAATTGAGATCCTGAAAGACGGCGCTTCTGCCATCTACGGATCTGACGCCATCTCCGGTGTTGTAAACATCATCACCCGTGACGACTTTGAAGGTCTGCAGGCAAATGCCTACATCGGCCAGTACGAGTCCGAGAACGACGGTGAAATTCAGGCTTATGACTTCTCAGTCGGTAGCACCTCTGATCGTGGATCTGTGTTCTTCAATGCGTCCTACGTGAAAGCTGAGCCCGTATTTGCTGGTGATCGCACCATCTCTGCTGAGCCTCAGTTTGGTACCCAGAACTCGTTTGGTTCTTCCGGTACGCCACAAGGCCGATTCGGCGCTGGCGCGCTGGGAAGCTTTGCGCTGACCACCGACGCGGGCACTAACGTAACGGGCCCAGGTGGATTGGGTGCGGCTGCATTCCGACCTGCTGACTTCTCGTTTGGCTCGCCGGGCTCTGGTGCAGACCGGTTTAACTTTGCTCCGCAGAACTATCTGCTGACCCCGCAAACGCGAACCAACATCTTCACCCAGGGTACCTATGACGTGACCGACGATGTGCGTCTGTCTGTTGAGGCGACGTTTAACAATCGTAAGTCTGACCAGCTGCTGGCTCCGACCCCGTTGTTCCTGGGTCTGTTCGGCAACAACCTGGCGGCGAACATTGGTGTGTCGGCTGACAACGCCTTTAACCCTTTCGGTATTGATCTGCAGCCTTCTAGCTGGTTGCTGGGTCGTCGACTGATTGAGGCAGGTCCTCGTATCTTCAGACAAGATAACGACGCCTATCGTTTTGGCGTTGGTCTTGAGGGTTCCTTCGAAGCCTTTGATCGTTACTTCGATTGGGATGTGAACTATGTCTATGGCGACATCGACCAGGCTGACCGTAACACCGGTCGGGTAAACCTGCAGCGCATTCAAACTGCCCTGTCTGGTGCTCCTTGTCGTGACGATGTCAACGGCGACGGTTGTGTTGAGCTGAACGTTTTCGGTGGGCAGGGCGCAGATGGCCTTGGCACCATTACACCAGCCATGCTGAACTACATTCTCTACACCGAGAATGAAATTTCCGGCAACCAACTCATCGACTACACCGCTAACTTGACTGGTGAAATTGCTGAGCTGCCGGCTGGACCGTTAGGCTTCGCACTGGGTTTTGAGCACCGCGAAGAGGAAGGTTTCGACTCTCCAGACGCGCTGGTCTCTGCAGGCATTACCTCTGGTAACGCTCGACAGCCCACCTCTGGTAACTTCAGCGTTGATGAATTCTACGTAGAATTGGCAATCCCGCTGTTGTCTGGCGTCACCGGTGCTGAGCGTTTGGACCTGTCCATCGCTTCTCGTTGGTCTGACTACGACACCTTCGGCGATACCATTAACTCCAAGCTTGGTATCGAGTGGCAGCCCATTGATGATCTGTTGCTGCGTGCAACCTTCTCTGAAGGTTTCCGTGCACCGTCCATCAGCGAACTGTTTGCTGGCCAAGGCGACAGCTTCCCCACCATCAGTGACCCCTGTAACTCAGTGGATACCGACGGTGACGGCGTGTTCGACACCGTTCCAGCCCTTCCAGGTTGTGGCGGCGTGCCCAACGGCTACATCCAGGCTAACCCTCAGATCCGGATTACGGTCGGTTCTAACCCGAACCTGACCCCGGAAACTTCTGAGTCAGTGACCTTTGGATTTGTCTACAGCCCAAGCTGGGCCGACGGTCTGGACGTGACGGTGGATTACTACAACATCGAACTGGAAAACACCATTTCGTCTGTAGGTGCCATCACCATCCTCAACACCTGTGCTAACACCGGAACCATCCTGTGTAACCTGATTCAGCGGAACCCTCAGGGCATCGTTACCGATCTCCTGGATGCGGGTACCAACCTGGGTGGCACTGAAGTTGAAGGTGTGGACTTCTTGGTCAGCTACGCATTCCCAGAAACTGATTGGGGTTTCTTCCGAGTGGTTTGGGACGCGGCTTACCAGGGCACCAATGAAAACCAAGTGCTGGCAAATGACGGCTCTGGTGATTTCATACGTCAGAACTTGCTGGGCTTTAACATCGGCGACGGTGCGTTCACGCGCTGGAAGTCTAATGTTGATGTGAACTGGAGCTATGGTGATTGGGAAGCGACTTGGGGTATGCAGTACATCCACGGTACGGGTGAAAACTGTGACGCTGACGACTTCGCAGCCTTCGGCTTCTGTAACCTCGGCCCAGACGCTGACGGTGACGGGTTCAACGATTCTCGACGAATCGGTGGTGCTACCTACCACGATGCCCAGGTTTCTTACCACCTGAGCGAGTACGACACCCGTTTGACCTTCGGTGTGAACAACATCTTTGACAAGAACCCACCCTTGTCACTGACGGCGTTCGCCAACAGCTTTAACGTAGCTGACTACCGGGTTCCCGGTGTGTTCCCCTACGTGCGGATGACGGTCGATTTCTAGATCGAAATTTGCAATGCAGTATCAAAAAACCCGCGGCTTGCCGCGGGTTTTTTTATTCTTGTTAGAACCAAAAACTTCAGTTCCAGTTAACCGTCGGTTTGGATCACAGCCCAACCTCGGCGGCATACTTCCGACTGAGAATATCTCGCCATTTTTCCGATTGCTCTTGCAAGGTGCCGTTTAGCTCAACCAGCTGCCCTTCGGCTTCGATCCGAGTGGGCGCCGTACGAAACACAAAGCTCTCCATGGTTTCCCGTACCGTTTGCTGGTGAAGCTTGAGCTCCCGCAGCTCAAAGTAAAGACTTCTGGCATTTTTATCCTTGGCCGAACGCCCAGCGGATTTTTGCCGGTATCGGGCCATCAATTGGTCAGATTCGGCTAGCGTTTTGCGCCACAGGCGATAGGTCGGGCCGATATCGGTGAAAAAGCGTTGGTAATTGGGATCAACGGCATCAGCGAACAGGGCCTGGGCTTCGGCGATTCGCGAGATACTGGAAAACAAGGGGTCGTTGTCCGCGGGTAATCGATTAATCCGAAACTGTCCTTGCTCCTCAATCAGATAATTGTTGAAGGCTTCTGGCGCCAGCCATTGCGCTCTGCGCAGGGAGGCTACGGTAAGCAGAGTATTTAACTGCTCAAGGGATCGGCTGTTTCGATGATCAATGAGGTCGGCACTAATCCTCTCATACAAACCAATGAACGGCTCATTCCCCTTCGCATAGTCGGCTGCAGTAATCCTCTGTGCATAGTTCCTCGATAACCATATTGCCCCGGCGCCATCAACAATGGTGATAGCAAGCTCGAGCTCAGTGGGTGTAGCTGTCACCACAGCCCCATTGATTTGAAGCTCAAAGCCTGGTGACGGGGATTCCAACATACGCACTGGCCCCAACTGTTCCGATCGTTCTAACAGCGTCCTCAGTTGATAGGTGATGTAACGACTTTCCGCATCTCGGACGTTTTGTCGGTTGCCTTTGGAGTCCGCGGGCGCCGTAATCGGGGTCAACGCAATCACTTCCACTGACAATAACGCTGGCTGAGGCAGCTCGGCACCTAGCGGAAGCTGCGCAGCCCAGGGCGCAGCCTCGGGCACAGCTAGCACGGTTTCATTGAGCGGGTCGCTTTTTTGAGCGGTGGATCTGTCTTGAGCGTGTGCCGATGCTATTGCCAGTGCCGCTGACACACCAATAGCCAACATCCTGCGTCGAAACCCGCCGCTCATGGGTGAATTAACTCGTTCGTCTCCCTCGCCCGCACGCAGGATTTCGTGCCAGCGACCGTGTAGCGGCAATCGAACTCGTCGGGTAAGGGTTCAAACCGATTGTAGACTCGGTTTAAGGTAAAGGAGCGGGCTGACCCGCGGCGCCGAACAGTAGTCGCCACATTGAGTCGCTCGCCATCCGGAGCCAGGGTTAAGCGCTGCATAATGTCCAAGCTATCGGGTAAGGCAAATCCGAACACTAACTGGTGGCTGTCCCAGCCGCAGACTTCGCTGCCCAGCGCATCGGCCAAACCATAGGCAGTTTCCCGATCGAAATCGCAAGTTAGTGGAAAGTCGTCATCTCGATTCACCTCAATACTGAATTCATCTTGTTCAATTTCCACCACTTGAGTCTGGGAAATTGCGTCCGCCAACTGAACTAACTCCAACGACGGCAATACCGGAAATGGTCTGCGGTCATAGCGGCTATTGGCGCGCCGGGCTCGCGCGATGGCGATCAATTGCAGCAATTCCGCATTTTCTTCCACCCTGTCACTGAGCTGGTAATTCAATTCCCAAGACCCGCTAAAATCTACCGCTTCAGAGGGCGCAGTTTTGAGCGGGATTGGGACGGGTTCGTTTGAGCAGGCGCTGATGGCAAGTATGAGGCTGCATAAGACGCCGCCAAACAGGAATTTTGCCAGCCTTGAGGGTCCCTTGTGGGAAATTTTTTCGTGCGTTCCATGCCCACTAGCCAGAGTGCTAACGATTGGGCCCACGGCTGTGGCCAAATCTTTCGGCGAGGTGCTGAGAATGGGTTGGCATTGCATGGAGATTGAGACTACAGGAAACTCCCAAAAGTTGCGTTAATCCACAGACTATTTTGGTGAGGTAAAATCGCAAGCCGATGGACCAGAAAGGCATTCAGTTGGCTGAATTTTTAAACACCAATACCGATTATCGGCGGCCAGCAGGGCAGCTGCGTCAACAGGGATTCACTCAAATCCCGGATTTTCTCGAATTGGGCTTTGCTCGCAGTCTTTACCAATGCCTGGTGACACAGGTGCCTTGGAGCCTGGCCTGTCACACAACCCAAGGCCCGCGAACCGTCGATGCTAATGATCTGACTAGCATGGACGAGACGACACGACAGGCGCTGGAAGGAGAGATCGAGGCTCAGGCCACTGATGGCTTCGGATTTGCCTATGAGTCCTACATGATGGTTACCGCTTACTTAGAGAAGCGCAATCCAGGCCTGCTGCTGCACACCCTCCTGGAACTGCTGAACCATCCGACTACTTTGGCATTGCTGAGGGAGATCAGCGGTGACCCTACGGTCACTCAGCTGGACGCCCAGGCAACCTGTTATCGTCCCGGCCACTTTCTACGTTTTCACGATGATCTGAAGGCCTCTGAGCAACGGCGTTTTGCCTTTGTTTTGAACCTTAGCCAAAACTGGCAGGCCGACTGGGGTGGGTTATTGCAGTTGATGCAGGGTAGAAACCAGGTGATGGCGACCCTAACACCCACCTTTAATAGCCTGACTTTGTTCCAGGTGCCTCGGCAACACTGCGTGTCCATGGTGGCGCCTTTTGCCGCTGAGCCAAGGTTGGCCATTACCGGTTGGCTAAAGCAATGAGTACAGATCCCTTAGCTCAGGCTGAGCAGGCCTATCGGCAGGGTGACCTTGATCGGGCTGATGCCCTAGCGGCAAGCTCGCAAAGACCGGATGCCCTGCAGTTTCGAGCCATGCTTGCCATTGAATCCCAGCAACTCGATCAGGCTCGAGCGCACATGTCGGCGTTCTTGAAGCAGCGTCCTGCTGATCCTAACGGCTGGTTTAATCTGGGACTGGTTTGTAAGCAATTGAGTGATGTGTCAACGGCAGAGAAGGCTTATCGTGAGGCGCTGCGTTTGAACCCGCTACACCCAGGCGCTAAGGCCGGAATGATTGAACTTATTGTTGCGCAAGTTAGCCACCTCCTAAGCCGCGATAGTCCTTCCAAAGCCCTGCAACTGCTGGACGATAGCCATCTCCTAGACTCTGCCGCCTTGTGGGATGCTCGAGCCGCCGTGCTTAACGCCCTTGGCGACCACAAGGCAGCCTTAGCGGCAGCAAGAAAAGCCATAGCCCTTGCGCCGGATAATATAAGGATTACGGCTAATCTCGCCGCATTGCTGTGTAGCCAGACAGACGCCCAGGCGTTAACTGAAGCCGCTCAATTGGCTACTCAGGTCTTGGCTCATCGTGCCGATCATGGTGGCGCAAACCATTGTTTGGCGATTGTTTTGCAAAAGCAAGGTGACCTTCAGAAGGCATTCGTTCATGCTAGCCGAGCAGTCAAGGTTGAGCCATCAACCGAGCATTGCCTTACCGCTGCCGATATCCAGTCCTTGTTGGACCCTCTGGGGGCCGCCCAAATGCTGGAGCAGGCGTCCAGCCAAATCGCCGCCCGCCCGGTCTCGCTGCAGAGTAAGCAGGACAGAGCGTTGTTCCAGCGACAAAAAGGGGTGGCGTTGTTGCGCGCCAATCAGCCCCAAGAAGCTTTGGCGGCATTGGATGTTGCTCTGGGTTTGGATGCTGCAGACCAGCGCACTATTGCTCACCGGGGGGTTGCTTTAGCGGTCACTGACAGCCCCCAAAAGGCCAATGGATGGTTAGGAATTCCTCACAGGATTCATCGTCAAACGCTAACCTGTCCAGCAGCCTTTGATTCACTGTCGTCCTTCAACGGCGCATTAGCCAGCGACATTAGCACCCACTCATTGATGCGCTGGGAGCCGCTAGGGCTGGCGGCGCGTAATGGGGGGCTGACAGACAACCTGTTGGCCGATGAAACCGCAGCCATTGTGGGGTTTGAACAGAGCCTGCGCGCAGCTATCGATCAACTGATTGCGTCAGGGTCACTGTCGGCGCCCTTTGACGCCGCGTTCCCAGGTGTGAACTATCAGCTCAACATATGGGCGACATTGGTCCGGGCCGGTGGCAATATCGACACCCATATTCACGAAGAGTCCTGGCTGTCCGGAGCCTATTACGTTCAGTTGCCAGACGGGAAGAACGATGAAGGGGCAATTGAGTTCGGCCGACCTCATGCTGACCTGCCTCAAGCCAGTCAGACGGCCTGTGAAATCTTGCGCCCAAGGGAGGGTGAGTTATTGCTGTTTCCCAGCTATCTGTTTCATCGTACGCTTGCCCATGAAGGTGCTGAACCCCGCATCAGCGTTTCCTTTGATGTGTCTAAATTGCCGGGCTGAACGCTATCATGAGGTTAAGAATGTTCTGTAGTTTGTCGATCCCATTAACCCCACATTGGCCTACATCATGAACACCGATTTGGATCCAGCAATGGGCCGGGCGCGGGATTTGGTTTCGGCACAAGCTTTCGGAAGCGAGGGTTTTATTGAGGGGCTGGACCTATTGGTTGCAAAGGCTCAGGCGGGTTCGGTTGAGGCAAATGTGCTGCTCGGGCACCTGCATTGCCAGTACCCGGGCCTACCCGATGCGCCTGCCAAGGCCCATGAACACTATCAGCAGGCTGCCAATCTGGGTGATCCTCAGGCGCTGATGCGTTTGGCGGACCTGGCGATGTTTGGCTATGGTCAGCCTGCCAACGATGCTGTGGCGTTCGGCTACATTGAATCCTTAGCCGCCGGTGGCTATGCCAGCGCTTTATGTCAGCAGGCGTTAATGATTTCCCACGGGGTTGGCTGCCAGCCTGATGATCAACGGGCGGCCAGTCTTGTCCTGCAGGCCGCCGCCCAGGGCGATACGTTGGCATTTGCATTGCTGGCGGAACGATATATGGAAGGTCTAGGGGTGCCCAAACGACCTGAGCTGGCCATTGCCTGGCAGGCGTTGGCCTGTCGACGTCAGTTCCCAGGCGCGCAGCGGCGCAAGCAGCAATGGGTTGATGAGCTTAGCCAAACCCAGGTCGACCAGGGTCAGCATTGGGCGGAAAAGTTGATGGATAACATTCGCGCCCTTGGCGCTGCGGTGGCCAACATTGGCATTGCTGAACATGATGCTGCGTATCCCCCGCGGTTCGCCAATGTTGTGGTGGAAAATTTCGCCCGGCTCGGCGAGCCAGCATTATCTTTGGATGGGGACCGGCGTGGCGCAGAGCTAACACCCTTGCAACGGCCTGCCTTATTACCCCGGGCGGTTAGCTGGTCACCTAGGGTATTTCAAATTGATCAGTTTGCCGATGCTCAGGAGCGGCTTTACCTGATCGCTGCGGCGACCGGTTCATTGGTCGCCAGTGCTGATCAACAGGCGACCGACAATGCTGCAGAGGTGGATCCTTTTGACGGTGAATGCGCGGTGTTTTCACCCCAGCTGATTAGCCCCATTGTGCGAATCATTCAGCGCCGCTGGGCCCGTGTGCTGCATATTCACGAGCAACATTTTGAGCCCATGTCGGTGCTGCGTTACACCGCCGGTCATGAATACTCGCCCCATGTGGATTACTTCGACGCCAACCGCATCAAGGCCCACCGTTCCTTTGGTGACCTGGGTGGCCAACGGCTAATCACCGGGCTGATTTACTTGCGTGTGCCAGAGGGTGGTGGTGAAACCCGATACACAGATCAAGGCCCGACAATCACGGGTCAAGATGGCACCGCCATATTTCATTTCAACACCACCGTTGATGGCTTGGTTGATGGCCGGTCAATCCATGCGGGTCTGCCAGTGACAGACGGCGAAAAGTGGCTGTGTCGCACGGCCGTTCGGGAAAATAATTTGTATCTGAATCGGGAGGTGGTGCTGTGAATCGGCGCCTAAGCGAGCTGGTTAAAGTCTACGACGATGCTTTGCCCGCAGAGTTTTGCGATCAGACGGTCAGGGCCTTTGACCGCGCCACCAGTGCCATGCAGCGCAACGATGAGGTGCGGCAATTCGATGAGTTGGTCATTGACGGCAGCCCGGAATGGGCGCAAAGCAATCTCATACTTGAGCAGGCCAAAGAGCAGGCGTTAGCGCGATACATTCGGGAAGTACCCGGCCACTATCCTGAGCAGCGGGACTTCGAAGCGTTTCGAATTAAGCGCTATGCGGCCCAGCGGCAGGACCAGTTTCGTGAACATGTTGATGCCTATGATCGGATTTCTGGCCTGCGTTATCTGGTATGTTTTTGGTATCTAAACGATGTGGAGCGCGGCGGAGAGACGTTGTTTACTGACCTCGATCTAAAGGTGAGAG
>CAZLJY010000087.1:0-17741 GCA_964559945.1 uncultured Gammaproteobacteria bacterium
CCTACCGGGCGCATGGCAGGTTCGGAATATAACCAGTCACACAGTGGTGTATCACTGTGTGACTGGTTATATTCCGAACCTGCCATGCGCCCGGTAGGCGACCTGGACCTATTGGTTCCCAAACCTCACCGTCACCAGGCAATAGCCAATCTCCAAGCACTTGGATTTAGTCCGGAACTTGCTGTTGATGGCGACCTTGTTATGACCCAACAACGTTTGACTGCGCGCCATCCTGGCCGGGTACCTTGCCACATCGATCTGCATTGGGCTTCTAGTAACCGGTCTTTACTGGCCAAAGCGCTACCCCATAACTTACTGTGGGAGCATCGACGGGAAAGCGGCCATGGATTACAACCCTCGATGGCCCTATTGCATGCGGCAACGCACCTAATGGGTCACCACAAAGACCACGGGCAACTGAAGTGGCTGATGGATATTCACCTGCTATGGGAAACCATGGATGGCAATCAACGATTAGTGGCGACAGAACTGGCGGCCCGTCGACAAATTGCGCCGATTGTCAGTGCCAGCCTGGCTCGTTGCGCAACCGTCATGGGTACGCGGGAAACTGAACTGGCGCTGCACAAGCTATACCGCTATGCAGACCAACCTTGCAAGCACTACTTGCGCGGCAACCTAACAGTGCATCAGGACCTTGCCGCGCAACCAGGGATACAACAAAAACTTCGATATCTCTACCAGACGACGTTCCCTAGTCCCGATTACATGAAAGCAAGAGGCTTTCCTAACGGCGCTTTGGGTTACCTCAAGCGACTGATCAGCGGCGTACGTAAAGCGCTGCTTCGCAATTCTCCATCGGGTAAACGCTCTTGATTGGGACGCTGGTTGCGACTGTATCAAAAGGCAACCATTCGCCGGACGATAGCCTGCTACAAAGCCGCCTTGAAGTAGGCGTTGTGACACCAGAGCAGCCTCGGCGCAGTTATCGCTGGGGACCGTTGGCGGTTGCCGTAACGGGCCATCCCCTGGCACCTGGGTTCGATCAAGACTTCCAACCCGCCATTGTTAGCAACGCTCGGTATTGTGCGTTTTTTTGGGGTCGCCTTGACCGCAGTAGTCCGCCAGCAATTTCAGTCTTGGCGCAAATAATGCAGCACGGCCCGCATAAGGCAACCTCACTCAGCGGCGATTTTGTCATTGTTCTGGCTGATCATCAGAACGCTGAGTTAACGGTCATTCGCGACCCGCTGGGAAGCCGCTCTGTATTCTGGACTGCGGAGGATTCCGGCCATTGGATAGCAACCGACGAACGGTGCCTTTGGCCGACTCAGGCGCGCCCTAACCCCTGCTACATAGCCAATTTTTTCGCTGCCCAAACACCGCCTGCAACAGCAACCCCAATCGCTGGCGTAAACACTTTGGCGCCGGCCCATTGGTTAAAAATCACGCGTTCTGGCGCACAACCGCCGCGCAGATATTGGCAATTTGTTTATGACCGCGATGCCCGGAAACTGAACCCCAAAGATGCCGCAAGCGCGATGCGAGAACAGTTGACTGCTGCCGTATCTGAGCGACTATCTGGCGATGAAGCCATTGCCATCAGCGGCGGCGTAGACTCAACAGCAATTGCTGCGGTGGGCCAGTTTGAGCGTGGCCTGACTTATCAACTGACTGATTGGCCGAAATGTCAGGAACACACGCTGGCCATGGCCACGGGCAGCCATCTAGGCATTGAGGTTGAACCCGTCAATTGCGATCTGGCAGCGCCTTTGTCCCAGGAATTTTGGTCCACTCCAGGAGCGACTTGGGGACCGGAAATCGATGCCTATCGCGCCATGCGCTGGACAATGGCGAAGGCCGCGACCCGTGCAGGCCACAGCAGTTTAGTCACCGGAGATTTCGCCGACCAACTATACCTAGGCTATCCCTACGGGCTGCGCGATAATTTTCGACATCACCCATGGTCCAGTCTAAAGGCCACCCTGGGCAGAATTAAAGACCAACCGGCATTCTGGCGCGACCCACTGCTTCGACGAATTGGACCGCTCAATGGCATTTCCCGAGGCAGGCGCCGCCAAGCTCGCCCCTGGCTTACCGATTACGCCAACGAAACTCTGGGCTTGGGAGATCGATCGCACCCCTATTACGGCCAGTTGGCACAAGTGGATCGCATCGAAGGCTGTTTGAATGCGTCAACCGCAAGAGCCGCCCACCTGGGCTATCTTCAGGGGCTGCGTTGGGGAGTGGAGTTTCGGCACCCCTACCGGCAACAGGGTTTGGTGCAATGGATGCTTAGTCTTTCAGCAGACAACTGGTTGGACCCCGTTAGTGGTCAGACCAAACCGGTCATGCGGCGTGCTATGTCTCCCTTGCTACCGGCACAAATTGTTGACCGAAAAGATAAAACCAGTCTAGAACCCTGGTTCCGTCATGCGGTGCTGACAACCCACAGGGAAAAGATCCGTGAACGCCTAGCGAACAACCCCCAATGGCAATCTTACGTCAGCCGAAAATGGTTAGACGAACGTTGGCAACGGGCTGATTGGGATAGCACCCGACTTTATGTCCTATGGTGCTGCATCAGCATGACTCATTGGATTTCCCACGCCGTTGAGAGCAAGTAATTGCCGCGCTGGTCCAAATGTTGGCCCGCCGCATTGACAGCAGGCGGGCCAACAGCTAAAAACGTGCTATGAAACAAGATCAAAAACCCAACTCGAGCGAATCTGATCGGCGGAAGCCCTATCAACCGCCCAAGCTAACGCCTCGAGGCGACGTGCGAGATGTGACGCTGGGGCCAACCCCAGGTGTTGGTGAGAGTGGTAATCCGGGGACGTTGCGACCCTGATTGGTGGCCACGTCTTCGGACAGGGTAAGGCTGCAAACCGGGCCCTGCCACCCCATCTCAGTGACCTCTGCTGGCTCAACGGCTAACCCACCGGGTTCTGCGTATCGGATCGCTGGTTGCCGCATCACCGTAGATCAACCGTTATCGGCTTTCGCTGCATTCGTCGATGAAGATCCGTCTAACCTCGACCACCAGCCCGCCATACCCGTTGAGACTTGGCATTGTGCGACCCGCGGCTTGGTCGGCGATCGCATTCGTTCGGTTGAATGTCAGAGCCGTGGCAGCACCTTAGATGTATGCATCGAAGGCCATGGCCAGTTCGCAGTATCTACTGCCGGCCAGATTCATTACCCAAAGCACCTCAAACCCGCCTCACTGACCCAAGTGCTTTGCGGCCCGCTGCTTCCATTAGCGATGGCCTGGAAAAATATTTTTTGTTTGCACGGTTCGGCACTTATGCGCTCAGAGGGTCTGACGGTGCTGCTTGGCATGAGTGGCGCCGGGAAATCCACCTTAGCAACCGCGCTTTCCCAACAGAATTTTGAACAATGGGCCGACGATACCATTGCCGCAGATGCGCAAGAAATCGGTCAATGTTTGGGCCATTATCCGCAGCCCAAATGGCCTAAATGGCGAGGATCCATCCAACGGCAATCGGCGCCTTTGCACCAACTGATTTTTCTTATGCCGGGTGCCGACACCGCATGTTCGCTTTCGCCAACCCCTCCAGCCCAAGCAACCTTAGCGCTGATTGAACACACCTTGACTGGGCGTCTGTTCGCTCCATCAATGTTGCGTCGCCAGTTGAAATTCGCGGCCAGCCTTGCCGATACGGTACCCTGCTGGACACTTAACTACCGGCAAGAGCTCGCCTCATTAACACCGATGATTGATGCCATCAGCTCGCTCAAGGTTCCATCATGATTCAACGAGCCATCGCTTTTTGGCAAGTAAGCCTGTGTGAAGTGAAGCTTAGGCTGCTGGGTTTTCAGCGAGTGGCAGGGGCTTTACTGGAGCCACCTGCAGCGCACCTGAAACGGCCCTGGGATCAACCCCATTCACCCTTGCATGCAGTGCAGCACAGCGCCCGTCTTCCCTGGTCGACCTGCCTGACCCGAACCATTGCAGCCGCCTCGCGCTTACGTCGACAGGGTTATCCTGCCCGTCTGCGTATTGGTACGGTCAATGAACCGGTGTTTTCCGCCCATGCTTGGCTGGAAATCGGTGACACCCAATGGTCGGATAACGGACTGGATCCGATGGAGACGGCGATTAAAGGTAACGAAGGTATTTAGATGAGCGACGGTTTAATCTCGATTCCCGAGCATATTCTGTATCAGCGAACGGGCAACGCCATGGTATTGCTGGACTCAAGTAAGGGCCAGTATTTTGAACTCAACGACACCGCAGCCTGTGCCTTTCAAGCGCTTTTGGACTCGCCTGATCTGGCAGCCGCTTGCAATGCCCTGACGGCAGAGTTTGATGTTTCTCAGAATCAGGCCGAACGGGATTTGAAGAACTTGATCGAAGAGCTGACGGCGGCTGGGCTACTGGATGAATCAAACAACACTCAGTAATTCCACAGCCGCGCCATTGAAGTCCCCGTCCGGATGGGACAACACCTGATGCATTGTCCCAACACGCGGACGGGTTGGCGGGTGGGTTGAAAGCTACCTAACCTTCGATCCCCAGCAACTCCACTTTAAATACCAGCGTTGAATTTGGGCCAATTTGACCTTGGTTGCGACCACCGTAGGCAAGGTCTGACGGAATATGAAAACGGTACTCACTGCCAACCGTCATCAACTGCAGGCCTTCGGTCCATCCGGAAATCACCCGATTTAAGGGAAAAACCGCAGGCTCGCCGCGGCTATAGGAACTATCGAATTCGGTTCCGTCAAGCAGTGTCCCCTGATAATGAACTCGCACGGTGTCTGTTGCAACCGGCCGAGGGCCATCGCCGGCTCTCACTACCTCATACTGAAGCCCAGAATCGGTCACCTTTACGCCGTCGCGTTTGGCGTTTTCGGTCAGGTAATCTTCGCCGGCTTTAAGATTGTTCTGCGCCGCATTGGCCAGTTCTTCGCGGCGCCGGTCTTGCTCTTCGGTTTGAAGACGGGTCAAGGTGGCTGCTGCGCCGTCAGATTGCTCCTGGGTTAGACGGCTGTCCCGTTCGGCCATTGCATCAACCGCACCCGCCGAAAAAGCTGAAGGATCGAGGTTTTTGATCCCCATCTCCAACATTCTCTGGCCGATATCGTGGCCCATTTTGTAGCTGAGCTCAGCATCATCGCCTTCAATACTTTGCGATACCGCTGTGCCCGCCAGCAGAAAGGTTGACGCGACAGAGGCGGCAATCAAGGTCTTAACAAGCTTCATAACAAAATTCCAAGTGTGAAAAAAAAGGAGTGCATTGTGCCTTAGAGTCCACGTTTGTTAAAACGTTCGCACAAATTGGTCACTAAGGGTGACTCCTGGCACGGTCGTTTATTGCCCCTGCTGGTGTTATAGTTCACTACAACACCCAAGCGGCTAGAAAAATGAGGGCTCAAACATGAAAAGGTCAGGCATCAAGCGTTCAACAACATTGATCGCCGCCGTACTGGGAGGACAAACCCTGGCGCTGAGCATTATGTTATCAGCCGCGTGGATGTTTTCTGCCATTGGTAGCACCAGTGCCAGCATAGATTCAACAGCCAGCGATTGTATAGGAACCGCTGTAAACCAAGCGGTGAGCGTTGAAGCTTCACCAACCCAAGCGCCGGCACCGGGAGCGCAAAGCCAAAAACTACTGGATCTATCTGTCGGCTGGTTGCGGTAATCGGTCGGAGTTTTTCTGACAATGCGTCGAAACTGGAACGATAGCCAACCGATTTATGTGCAATTGCGTGATCACGCCATTGCCATGATCCTTGATGGCGTTCTGGGTGATGGCGACCCTCTGCCTTCGGTGCGCAATGTTGCCGCCGACTTCCAACTCAACCCTATTACCGTTTCAAAAGCCTATCAAAGTCTCGTCGATGACGAGTTGGTGGAGCGGCGACGTGGGCTGGGGATGTTTGTTCGCCCTGGCGCTCGCAATGCTTTACTGGTGGCCGAACGGGAAAAATTTGTGGACAAAGAGTGGCCTGTGGTATTAGAGAAAATTCTCCGCTTAGGGCTTGATCCTGAGCAGTTGATGAATTCCACGCAAACCCGCAACGTGGGATCATCCCAAGACCGTCCTGCCAGCCAGGACTCAGCAGTCAATCAACAAGGGGATATGGATGTCAGCGATCGTTAAGGCAACTTCTCTGCGCAAGAAGTATCGTTCTTCTGTGGCACTGGATGACGTCAATTTTCAAATTGAACCCGGGCGCATTGTGGGCTTAATCGGCCCCAACGGTGCTGGCAAAACCACAGCATTAAAAGCCATGCTGGGCCTTACAAGTTTTGACGGAGATCTCACTATTTTGGGCATGGACCCAATGCGCCAACGCCACAAGTTGATGGACCAGGTTTGTTTCATTGCCGATGTTGCGGTTTTGCCGCGCTGGATCAAAGTCCGTCAGGCGGTGGAATACGTGGAAGGGGTACACCCGCGATTTTCTCGTGAGCGTGCGATGAAATTTCTGTCCCAGACCAAAATTAAGCCTGAATCCCGGGTCAAGGAACTATCGAAGGGAATGACCGCCCAGCTGCATCTAGCTCTGGTCATGGCGATCGACGCAAAACTGCTGGTGCTTGATGAACCCACCCTGGGGCTGGACATCATTTATCGCAAAGAATTTTATTCCAATTTGCTCAACGATTATTTCGACGAAGAGCGAACCATCATTATCACCACCCATCAAGTGGAAGAGGTTGAACACATCTTGACAGATCTAATGTTCATCAAAGATGGAAAAATCGTGATTGATGCCAGTATGGAGGACATTGCTGAGCGGTTTGTCGAAGTCATGGTGTCACCTGACCAGGCCGATGAGGCACGGGCGCTTAAGCCCATCCATGAACGGTCAATTTTTGGGAAATTTGTCTTTTTATACGATAACGCAGACGCCCTGGCACTGGCTGAACTGGGTGAGATGCACAACCCAAGCATTGCCGATCTGTTTGTTGCCACCATGAAGGATCAGGCAGCATGACTCATCCAGCAATCAAGAGCTTTGTGATCCTGCTCAAACGGGAGTTTTGGGAGCACCGAGGGGCGTTTTGGACCTTGCCTTTAGGGATCGGGGCGTTTTTTGTTTTTGTCACCATTGCTTCGTTAACGGCTCTGGTCACCGTCATTGATGAAATTGACGGCGAAAAATTCCTGCTGTCCCGGGCAATCGGCGCTATTCGCGAGGTTTCGCCCCAGGAACTGGATGTTTTATGGGACATTAACCTGCTGGGCATGTCGGCCATCTATCACTTAATCTTGCTCTTTGTGCTGTTCTTCTATTTTCTCGGCGCTTTGTATGACGACCGTCGGGACCGCAGCATACTTTTTTGGAAATCTTTGCCAGTTTCCGACACCAAGAGCACCTTATCTAAGTTGGTGGCAGGCTCAATCATGGCGCCGATTTTTTGGGTCGCTGCCATTGCGCTGATGCACTTGGCAATGTTGGCGATCGCCAGCATTCTGTTTATCTCCAGCGACATCCCTGTTTATCAGTACCTGTGGGGGCCTGCTGACCCCATCAAAATTTGGGGCATCATGCTAGCGGCGTATTTCGTCCAGGCTTTTTGGATGTTACCCATCTGGGGCTGGGCCTTACTGGCCTCAGCATTTGCTCGATCAAAACCTTTTCTATGGGCAGTGGCGCCGCCAGTTTTGCTAGGCATTGTTTACCAGTGGATCAGTGTTACCCAACTGCAACTCAACTTTAACTACTGGCGAATACTGGGCGAACGTATCATCGCCGGCGTAGTTCCCATGGATTTTGAAGTGGAAAACGGTTCACTGTCGGTGGGCACACTCAATTTTGATGGCGATGGCGTGACCGAGACACCCGCCACCTTTGCCAATATCTTCGGTCGTTTTGCTGAGGCCGATATGTGGTGGGGCATCGCCTTTGGGGTCGTTTGCATTGCCGGGGCAATTTACATTCGACGGTATCGGGACGATTCATAGAGATCCGTCAGCCCTGACCAGTTTTTGCTTCGCCGCTTGTACATAAAGCCGGGCTGGGCGGTATCATAGGCGGTTTGGGCCACACCTACCGCTATGGACCTGCAAGCCATTACCGCCGTATCCCCTTTGGACGGCCGCTACGCTGACAAAACTGCCAGCCTGCGACCTATTTTCAGCGAATTTGGACTAATTCGCCGGCGCCTGCAGGTGGAAATCGCCTGGCTGAAAAAAATTGCTGCCCTGCCCTCATTGACCCAAATACTGGGCCAGCCCTTGAGCGAAAATGCCCTGCAGCATCTGGATAGTCTGCTGGCGAATTTTAGCCCGGACGATGCGCTGGCGGTCAAAGCCATTGAGGCTCGCACCAACCATGATGTCAAAGCCGTTGAGTATTTTTTAAAGGATGCCTGTGCAGATCATCTTGAGCTGTCCCGGGCCAGCGAACTTATACACTTCGCCTGTACCTCTGAAGATATCAATAATCTAGCTTATGGACTGATGCTTTTGGATTACAGAGATCAGGTATTGGATGACACCCTGTTACCTCTGATTGTTCGATTAACCGAGCTATCCAAAACACTGGCTGATCAACCCATGCTTTCCCGCACCCATGGACAAACCGCATCGCCAACCACTATGGGTAAAGAAATCGCTAACGTTGTTGCTCGACTCAATGGCCAAATCGCCCTGCTAAAGGACGTACCCATTAGCGGAAAAATCAACGGTGCCGTGGGCAACTTCAATGCCCACAGCGTAGCCATCCCAGATGTTGACTGGCCATCAATGGCCCATGATTTTGTCAATGAGTTGGGTCTGAGCCACCAACCCTACACAACCCAGATTGAGCCCCATGACAATCTGGCCGCTTTCTGCGATGCCAGCCGCCGCATCAACGTCATCTTGCTGGATTTTTGCCGGGATATCTGGAGTTACATTTCCCTTGGTTATTTCAGCCAAAAAACCGTCGCCGGTGAAGTTGGGTCGTCCACCATGCCGCATAAGGTTAACCCTATAGACTTCGAAAATGCGGAAGGTAATCTAGGTCTGGCCAATGCATTGCTCAGTCATTTGGCCGAAAAGCTACCGGTCTCGCGACTGCAACGAGACCTTACGGACTCTACAGTGCTACGCAGCACCGGTAGCGCCTTCGCCTATATGGCGATTGCTCACGCGTCGTTAAACAAAGGCATCGGCAAACTCAAGGCCAATCCCCTCGCCATGGCCAGAGATCTAGATCAAGCCTGGGAGGTCTTGGCCGAACCGATTCAGACGGTGATGCGACTGCACGGCATCGAAAACCCCTATGAACGTCTGAAGGCCCTTACCCGCGGCAAACAGATCGACCAGGCCGCGTTGCATCAGCTGGTTGAACAATTGGAGTTGCCCGAGCAAACGGCTGCGGACCTGTTGGCCTTAACCCCCGCGGGCTATACCGGGTTAGCAAGACAATTGGCGGAAGATGTCGAGTGACTCGCTGTTAAGTAAGCTCCAGGCAGCAGGCTTTTTCCGGCGCTACTGGCAGCGCAAGCCACTGTTGCTGCCCGCCCTCGTCGACGCGACGACGCTTAACCACATTGACCAACAGTGGCTGTATGAAGCCGCCGAAGATAGCGCTCTGGAAAGCCGCCGAGTCACCGGCCCCAATCCAGCAGGTGACTATGAAGTGGAATATGGTCCAGGACTGGACGCGGACACAGCGTCGAAACAAGTCCCTTGGTCGCTGCTGGTCAGGGATATCGACAAGATCTGTGACGAAGCCGACGCTCTGCTCCACGCCTTTTCCGATATTGGGCGCTGGCGAATGGAAGACGTCATGGTCAGCTACGCGACTGAAGGCGGATCGGTAGGCGCTCATCTGGACCAGTACGATGTATTTCTGGTCCAAACCCGCGGCCGGCGTCATTGGCAAATTGACTCCCGGCCCAATCCGAACACTTCCCAGATGGCCAACCAAGAGTTGAGTCTGTTGAGCCATTTCGAACCCAATCAACAGTGGGTATTGGAACCCGGCGACTGCTTGTATCTGCCGCCCGGGGTCCCCCATCATGGCATTGCTCTTGCTGGCGAGGAATGCATCACCTGCTCCGTGGGCCTTCGAACGCCCTCAACGGCGGAGCTATGGGTGAGTTTTGCCGAATACCAGTTTGGCCAATCAAGCGAAGCCAGCCGCTTGCAAGACCCCTACCGGGATCCCGAACTGGGCGGACAAATCACGACCCAAGACGTTGATCAGGCTCGACAATTGCTAGGTGGACTTCACAACATTGACAGCCCCACACTGGCCCATTGGTTTGGATGCCATGTCACCCAATCCGGCGTCCATTGGCAGGATGCTGCAAGAGTCGCTAATTCTAAGGGCAGATTTGGTTGGCAGAGAACGCCCGGCGCCCTGCTTGCCTGGTACCTAGACGACAAGCACTGCTGGTTATTCGCCAACGGCGCAGCCTACCCCTGCGGCCAGCAAGGCGCCGCCCTAATTTCTCGCACACGCCGAATCAGTCATGAACAGTGGTCCAACTTGCAAAAATCTGTCCCGATGGACACGCTTGAGGCCTTGCTGAACGATGGAATATTTATCGCCTGTGATTGAAGACGCGTTTTTTGTTGAGCCCGCCAGTTGGCAATTTGACCAAGACGCGATCCGGGCGGTGCGGACCGAGGTATTCATTGTTGAACAGCAGGTGCCGGAGGCCGAAGAATGGGATACTGATGATGAGTCAGCGCAGCACTTTCTGGCTCTGTCTAGCACCGGCGAGGCCATCGGTACCGCGCGCCTTACCCCAGATGGGCGCATCGGTCGGGTCGCAGTAAAAAAAGCCTGGCGCGGTCAGAAAGTCGGTGATGCCTTGATGCGGACAAGCATCGAGCTCGCCCACAACCGTCGTATGCCGGAACTTAAACTGGCGGCCCAAACCTATGCGCTGGCGTTTTATGAGCGCCATGGGTTTAAGGCTTATGGCGAGTTATTTCAGGACGCCGGAATCGAGCACCAGTGGATGCACCGAGTATTGGACACCCCAATAGTCACCCGGCCGGCCCTCCTTGAGCGCTCGATGCCCACAGAACAGGTACCCTCACGTACCGATTTTGAGTACCGCGAAGATCTGCTGAACGCCTGGGTCACCCAGCTATCTCTGTGTCGCCGCCGTCTGTGTATTTTCTCTCAGGCGCTGGACCTGAGAGTGCTGGATCAAGCGCCGGTAATGAATCAATTGCGCGCCCTTGCCGTCAGTGACTTAAAGCCCTCTGTGCAAATTCTTGTCCTAAATTCCAAACCCGCGGTTGCGTCCTGCCACCCATTAATAACGCTTGCTCAAAGACTTCCGAGCGTGATTGAGATTCGCCGCCCAGGCCCAGATCATCGCGATTACCCAAGCGCGTTCTCCATCGCCGATGAGCATCATTTACTGCTGCGTCCCTTTGGCGATCTGTTTGACGGTTACAGTTTGCTCTGGCAGCGCCGGCAAGCGCGCTTGCAGCGAGAAATCTTCAGCGCCATGTGGGAGGCCGCCAGTCCTGACCCGGAGTGCCGCACACTGGGTTTTTGACCCAGCGCCCCCTGTCTTTTTTGGGCAGACGATGGAGCGACTCTAAGGTATACTTGCGGCGCTGAAATTAAGGATCTAAACCGGTGAGCAAACAGCTCGAAGAATTGCTCCAGTCTTCCCATCTGGCTGGCGGCAATGCGGCATATTTGGAAGCGCTATACGATGAATTTCTGGTCGACCCCAATCAGGTTGAAGAACAGTGGCGGGAACTGTTTTCAAAACTGGGTGGCGCTAACGACCCGAGACACCTGCCAATTTTGGAGAAATTCACCTCCTTAGGGCGCCTCAGTGGCAAAGCCGCGGGCGGGCTGACGGTCTCTGACCCGCTCATTGAGAAACAGGCAGGCGTGCTGCGCCTGATTAATGCCTACCGGTTACGTGGCCATCAACGAGCTCGGCTTGACCCACTAGAATTGAGCCCAAGGCCGGAAGTGCCTGACTTAAATCTGGAGTCCCATGGCCTCGGAGAGGCAGATCTTGAGACCATATTTAACACTGGCACGCTGGCCAATGATCGACAAATGTCATTGGCTGACTTGGTTACCCTGCTTGAACGGGTCTATTGTGCCAGCATTGGCGTTGAATACCTGCACATTAATGACACCGCGCAGCGGCGTTGGCTGCAGGAACGCCTAGAACGGGGTGGCGGCGCTTTCGATTTTGGCAAAGACGACAAAATCAATATTTTGCAGCACCTGGCCATGGCTGAAGGCCTAGAGAAGTACCTGCATACCAAATATGTCGGGCAGAAACGTTTCTCCCTGGAAGGAGGAGAGTCACTCATTCCTTTGCTCCACGGCATGATTCAACGCACAGGCGGCCAAGGGGTTAAGGAAGTGGTGATGGGCATGGCTCACCGCGGCCGGCTCAATGTACTGGTGAATATTCTTGGTAAATCGCCGAGCCTGCTGTTCGAAGAATTTGAAGGCAAGAACGAAAGCGACAACCCATTTCATGTTGGTGATGTGAAATACCATTTGGGTTACTCGTCGGAAATTGATACCCCTGGGGGCGTGGTTCATTTGACCCTCGGCTTTAATCCGTCACACCTGGAGATTATCGACCCAGTGGTGGCCGGCTCGGCTCGAGCCCGACAAACCCGCCGCGGTGACTTTGACCACAGTAAAGTCATGCCAATCCTTATTCACGGCGACGCCGCATTTGCTGGCCAAGGCGTGGTGATGGAATTGCTGAACATGTCCCAGGCTCGTGGTTTTCAGGTTGGCGGCACCATGCATGTAGTGATCAACAACCAAATTGGGTTTACCTTAAGTAACCCACTGGATGCTCGCTCCACGCTTTACTGCACGGAAGTGGCCAAAATGGTCCAGGCGCCAGTGTTTCACGTCAACGGTGACGACCCAGAGGCCGTTATGTTCTGCATGCAGATCGCCTCAGATTACCGCATGGCGTTTAAGAAAGATGTGGTAATAGACCTGGTGTGCTACCGCAGACTGGGTCACAACGAGGCCGACGAACCCTCTGCCACCCAGCCCATGATGTACAAAAAAATCCGCCAGCTTGAAACCACGCGATCTCTGTACGCAAAGCAATTACTAGACCAGGCGGTTCTGGACGAAGCGGGCGACCAGCAGATCAAATCGGAGTATCGGGAAGCGCTGGATGCAGGCCATCCAGTGGCGGAAATTATTGATGGGCCGTTCTCAAATCCCTTCACCATCAATTGGCAGCCCCATCTTGATGGCACATTGAGTGAACAGGTCGACACCACGTTAAGCGCCGAACAGCTGCAGGTTTTAGGTAGCAAATTATTGGCTTTACCCGATGGGTTTGCCCTGAACTCTCGGGTTGGGAAAATCATGAGTGACCGGCAAAAAATGCTCGATGGAGAGTTGCCGGTAGACTGGGGCTTTGCCGAAAACCTCGCCTACGCCAGCCTAGTGGAAGACGGCTACGGTTTGCGTCTAGTGGGGCAAGACAGCGGACGAGGCACCTTTTTCCATCGCCACGCGGTGCTCCACAACCAAGTGGATGGCAGCCTGCATACGCCCCTTAAGACCCTGGCCAGTGAACCCTCGTCGAGCACCGACGCCCATCAAATCGTCACAATTATCGATTCCTTGCTATCCGAAGAAGCCGTGCTTGGGTTTGAATACGGATTTGCCAGTTCCGATCCACAAACACTGTGTATCTGGGAAGCCCAGTTTGGCGACTTCGTCAATGGCGCTCAGGTTGTGATTGACCAGTTCATCAGTTCGGGCGAGGCCAAGTGGGGCCGGTTATGTGGCTTGGTCATGTTTCTACCCCATGGGTACGAGGGCCAAGGGCCAGAGCACTCTTCGGCTCGCATGGAGCGTTTCCTGCAGTTATGCGCCTTTGAGAATATTCAGGTATGCGTGCCGACAACGCCGGCCCAGATGTTTCATATGTTGCGGCGGCAAATGTTGCGTGCAACCCGTAAACCATTAGTGGTTATGACGCCAAAGAGCCTGCTGCGCAACAAGGCCTCAACCTCCGCTTTCGCCCGCCTGGGTGATGGCCAGTTTCAAACCGTCATTCCCGACCGAGTGATCAAAAAACGTGAACAGGTACAGCGTATTTTGCTGTGTTCCGGAAAAGTGTATTACGACATCGTTAGCGAGCGCCAAAAGCGCCCTGACAATTTGATGCCAGTGGTTCGAATAGAACAGTTATATCCGTTCCCTCGGGTTTTGCTGGGGCGAATTCTTGACGACTATCCAAACGCCAAAGAAGTGGTGTGGTGTCAGGAAGAACCCATGAACCAGGGCGCTTGGTATCAGATCAAGCACCACCTGCAGGCGACGATCAAGCCCACACATACACTGCTCTACTGCGGAAGATCGGTATCACCATCACCGGCAGCGGGTTTGCTAAGAAAACACAACGAGGAACAGGAGCAACTGGTAACGGATGCTCTGACCCCTGGCGGTGGTATAGAACTCGCGGTTGAATAAGCCTAACCATCATTTTGAGGTTTAAAGACACATGTCTGTAGAAATAAAAGTACCGGTGCTGCCGGAATCGGTGTCCGACGCAATCGTCGCTAACTGGCATAAAAAGCCTGGCGAATTTGTCCGTCGTGACGAAAACCTGGTGGATCTGGAAACTGACAAAGTTGTGCTGGAAGTGCCAGCCCCCTGCGACGGCACCGTAGCCAGCATCACTGAGGACAGCGGAGCGGTGGTGACCACAGGCCAAATACTGGGCAGTGTTGAAGAAGGCGAAGCACCGCCGGCCCCTGTTGAAACGGCCCAACCGGCCCCATCAAGCCCCGCTGAACCCGCCGCCGCAGAATCGACGCCGGCAGGCGCAAGCCTAAGCCCAGCAGTGCGCAAGATGGTCACGGAAAACCAGCTAGACGCTGAGGCCATTAGCGGCACCGGTCGTGACGGTCGCATTACCAAAGGCGATGTCATCAAACACATCGATGGTGGCGCGGCGAGCACTCAAAATGCTGCCAGTGCTGCGCCCTCTGGGCCGCGGCCCCAGGAACGCGTTGCGATGAGTCGGCTGCGTCAGCGTATCGCCCAACGCATGGTAGATGCCAACAATACCGCCGCCATGCTGACTTCATTCAATGAGATTGACCTGAGCGCTGTAAAGGCGATGCGCAGCGAACACAAAGCGGCTTTTATGGACCGCCACGGCGTCAAGCTGGGGTTCATGTCGTTTTTCGTGAAAGCCGCAGCCGAAGCCTTGAAAGCCTACCCTATCGTCAACGCCAGTATTGATGGCGATGATGTGGTCTACCACGGGTTCCAAGATATCGGTATCGCTGTGGCCAGTGACCGTGGCCTGGTTGTACCTATCTTAAGAGACGCGGGTCAGATGAGCTTTGCAGAGATTGAGCAGGGTATTGCCAACTACGCGGCCCAAGCGCGGGACCGCTCCCTAAAGCTTGAAGATCTAACCGGTGGCACCTTTACGGTGAGCAATGGCGGCACTTTCGGCTCGTTGCTGTCTACCCCCATATTGAACATGCCCCAAAGCGCAATCCTTGGCATGCATGCCATCAAAGAACGGGCAGTGGTGGTTGACGGCGAAGTTGTCGCCAGGCCCATGATGTACATCGCGCTGACTTACGATCACCGCATTATCGATGGCAAAGACGCTGTGCTTTTCCTGGTTTCCATCAAGAACTCGCTGGAAGACCCAGCTCGCCTGTTACTGGATTTGTAAGATCCCTGCAGGCGTTTTTTTACGGACGTAAAGGCTTAGACCCTTACCACTGACTGATATTCGGAGAACACCTTTGGCAGACTATGACGTCATCGTAATTGGAGCAGGGCCGGCCGGTTATCCGGCTGCTATTCGCTGTGCTCAACTGGGTCTAAAAACGGCCATCTGCGACGATTTTAAGGGCAAAAATGGCAAGCCATCCCTGGGTGGCACCTGTCTAAATGTGGGCTGCATTCCGTCCAAGGCACTGCTAGATTCCAGCAAACACTTCGAGCATGCCAGCCACAGCTACGGCGAGCATGGCATCAGCACCGGGCCGGTAGAAATTGACGTCGGCACCATGGTTGGCCGCAAGGATAAAATAGTTGGACAACTCACCGGCGGCATTAAGCAGCTGCTAAAAGCCGCAGGGGTCAGCACTTACGCCGCCCATGGAACACTGCAGAAAGATAAACAGGTCGCCCTGCAACCTTTAGATGGTAGCGATAGCAGCGTGATTTCAGCGGATCACATCATTCTTGCTGTGGGCTCAATCCCTATCGAAATCCCCAATGTGACTTTTGACGGTCGTCATATCATTGACAACGCCGGCGCGCTAGATCTGGACAAAGTTCCAGGATCTCTGGGCGTTATCGGCGCCGGCGTCATTGGACTGGAGCTAGGCAGCGTTTGGCGCAGACTGGGGTCGGAAGTAGTGCTGCTGGAGGCCATGCCCGAATTTCTTGGCGCGTGCGACAAGGATATCGCCCGCGTAGCTCAACGCGAATTTAAGAAACAGGGGCTGGATATCCGTCTAGGCGCAAAAGTGAAATCCGCTGAGGTTGTTGGTGACGAAGTGAAAGTCACCTATGAGGCCGACGGTGACGAACATGTGTTGCCATTTGATCGTTTGCTGGTTGCCGTGGGCCGCAAGGCCAACACCGACAGCTGCCTGGATAAGGACTGTGGCGTACGGCTGGACGAACGCGGCCGTATCGAGGTGGATGATCACTGTCTAACCGCAGCTGCCGGGGTTTATGCCATCGGTGATGCTGTGCGTGGACCTATGCTGGCGCATAAAGGCACGGAGGAAGGTATTGCCGTTGCTGAGCGCATCGCTGGCCAAAGCTCTCACATTAACCTAGACGTTATTCCGTGGGTGATATACACCGAACCGGAAATTGCCTGGGTGGGCCTTACTGAGCAGCAAGCCAAAGAGCAAGATATACCCATCAAGGTGGGGAGTTTTCCGTTTGCCGCCACCGGCAGGGCCTTGGCTATGGGTGAGCCCGCCGGATTGGTAAAAATGATTGCTCATGCCGAAAGCGATGACTTGCTCGGCGTTCACATCTGTGGCGCACAAGCCTCAGAACTGATTGCCGAAGCGGTGGTGACAATGGAGTTTCACGGTAGCTCGGAAGACCTTGCTCGCATCGTCCATGCACACCCCACCATGTCAGAGGCGGTGCACGAAGCCGCCTTGCACCTGGATGGGCGCGCGATCCATCGCGCCAATTGAGACTTTTTAGATGACGGCTAAGACCCGGGCGTTTCAGATTGACCAAGAAGGTAAACGCCATCAAGCGGCGGTTGTTGATCTGGACCTGCCTGAGCTTGAAGCCGGCCAAGTCCAAATTGGAGTGGAATACTCCAGCGTCAATTACAAAGACGCCCTGGCCGGGGCTGGCAAAGGCGCAATCCTACGGCGATTCCCTCTGATTGGAGGGATTGATCTGGCCGGAACCGTGGAAGCCTCCGAGGACGACAGATTTCAGTCCGGAGACCCCGTCCTGGTGACTGGCTGCGGCTTGTCAGAAACGGACAATGGTGGTTATACCCAGCATGCCATTGTCAACGCCGATCACATTGTCCCTCTACCCTCTGGCATGACCACTCGCGAGGCCATGGCATTGGGTACCGCTGGCTTTACCGCCGGCTTGTGTTTAGTCCGCATGGAAGCCCTGGGGCAAACACCGGACATGGGTCCTGTGGTTGTAACCGGCGCCAGTGGCGGGGTCGGCACCCTGGCACTGCAGATATTTAGCCAAGCAGACTACGATGTCCATGCCATCAGCGGCAAACTAGAACAATTTGATTTGCTGATTGAATTAGGCGCGAAACAGTGCCTGTCCCGCCATGACCTTTACTG
>CAZLJY010000088.1:0-17651 GCA_964559945.1 uncultured Gammaproteobacteria bacterium
GGCGACTGGTTCTCGGTTAATGGCAACCTTCAGATCACCGAGACCCATGATGGCCGCTTGGACCCCGTCAGCGGTGTGATTTTGGGTGGCAATCAGGATACCGGTTCAACCCAGCAATCATCTCCTGGCTCGTTGTCGTGGGAGTCGGTAAATACGGGGGACGGCGGGGATGTGGCGGTGGCAAACCTTGGTTCTCAATCCGTTCGATATCACAGTTTTTCGTTTTTCGGTGCGCCTACCCGCAGCGTTTACTCAGCAAGCAACCAGTTGATGATGAGAACCGTTTTGGGGTTATTGCCGCTGAATGAAAGTCCGGAGATTGAGCCCCAATTTAAGACCCCGGTGGTCGTCAACAGGGTAGATCCACAATCCTTGCTGATCGGAGCAAGAAATGGCGTTTTTGAGTCTACGGATCAGGGCGATACGATTGAGCAGCTGCTGGCTGAAGTCACCGTTAACGGATTTCTAGGCACCTCATTGGTGTTTGGGCACGAGGACAACCCGGAAATGATCTACGCTGCTGGTTGCTCGCCAAGCTGTGATTCCCAAACGCCATCACAGATCTGGCTACGGAGATCTGCAGAGGAAGATTTTGAGGTCATTTTCAGCGCCGCTGACAATGGCAACATCAACGCCATTGCGCTTGGCCTAGGCGCTGGCAGCCTGTTTGTTATTGGCCCAGCGTCGGTTCATCGATTGGCCAATTTTGGCAGTCAGGTCTTCGACATAACGGGCAACTTGTTGGATCTCAATCCGGGCCAGTTCAGGAGCTTGTTGTGGGTTTCTACCAACGCGGATAATGCCTTGCTAGCGGGCACTGACAGGGGCGTCTTCTTCGCCACCGAGTCAGCAAATTATCAGACATGGCAGCGATTGGAGTTGGGCTTACCCAATACACCGGTGTTTGACCTGGACTACGCCGATGGCCGTGATTGGCTGCTCGCCAGTACCCTTGGGCGAGGCAGTTTTTTGCTGCGAGGTTTGACGACGGTATTACCGGGTATTTTCAGTGATAGTTTTGAATGATGGCGCAATTTGGGCGAGAACGACGCCTGTAGTAGTCAGTGCGGAGGAAATTTTTATGAAAAAATCACCACTAATGATCACCCTCGGAATCAGTCTTTGTCTGTTTTCCGCAATCGCATTCGCAGATGATGCGGGTGGCACTGCGTCTGCTGAGCCGGAGCCACGGTTCGTGTTGAATCAATCAACTCGGTCTTTGTTGGACCACTCTGAGCGCTATGTGACTCAAGACGAGAAAGGCAATAAGCACCTAATCAACAACCATCGCCATGTGCTGCTTGCGCGGGTGGGGGATGATGGAAAGGTGGAGATGTTTTGCGCTGACAATATTCACGCAGCGGAAAAATGGGCCGCTGCCGACGTCAAAGCGGAGCACCAGCCATGAGGATGGCGACCAAAAACTGGGTTCGCACTCTCCTAGTCTGCGCATTGAGTCTAACCTTCAGCATTAGCGTTGCGGGGACTATTCAGTTTGAGTTTCAAAACGGGTTTTTCGACAACACGGCGGTTGCTCCCCTTCCATCTAATGCTGGAACCACCCTGGGTGAACAACGCCAGATACTCTTTATGGCAGCAGGTCAAATCTGGGCCGATATCATCGATAGCCCAGTGCCTATCGTGGTGGAAGCGGCGTTCGAAAATCTACAGTGTGATGAAAATGGTGCGGTGCTAGGTTCGGCGGGGGCGACCAATAACCGAACCAATTTCAACTTAGAAAATGGCACGGTGTTTTTCCCTGGAGCGTTGGCAGACGCGCTTGTGGGCCAGGATCAGGATCCTGGTGACGCTGATATCACTGCCAGTTTCAATGCCCGTATTGATGCTGGGCAATGTACGGGATTCAACGGTTTTTACTATGGCTTGGACAATAATACGGGCCCTGGTCAGACGCCGCTGTTTTCCACCATATTGCATGAGATTGCCCATGGTCTGGGTTTTAGTGCTGTTATTGGCCCCGACGGTAGTCTGCCAACCTTTGGGAACGGCCAGGAAATCCCTGGAATCTTCGACCTTTTTTTGTTTGATGTAGACGATGGGGAGTTGTTACTGGATCTGTCCGTCGCCCAGCGCGCCGCGTCCGTGTTGGACGACCCTAACCTGGTTTGGGTGGGACCCAATGTGACTGCGGGGCTTGGGGGGTTCATTACTAGCGGCGTTAACGCAGGAAGTCTCAGGATGTATGCACCCCCTACCTTTGAGGGCGGCTCGTCGGTGTCTCATTTCAGTACAGCAGTGACGCCGAATCTTTTGATGGAACCATTCCTGACCTTGAGTTTGACTCCTGGTGATACGGATTTGACGCCCCAGTTGTTGCAAGATCTGGGTTACTCGCTTGTCGATCAAAATGGCTCAGTGATTTTCGCTTCGGGTTTTGAAGAGGAGTAATAAATGGGCAGGTAGGTACCCCGCTGCTTAAATCCATAGGGCCTAGTGGCGCGAAAAAAGTGAAAGCTTTCCGGTAAACTGGGTGTCTTTACTCCCAACGGCAATGCAATAACACTGGGGTGTGTACCGTGGAACCGACTTCTCTTTCGGCGGGCCAAGATCCGGGTCCGGGATTTGCCAGCTCTAACATGGGCGGGATGGCATTACGTTTTTCTGCCTATTTTTTTGTCATCGCCGGCATGGCGTTTTTACCCACCTTTGATCTGGGTCGGCCGAACCCCTTGCACCAGAATCAGCTGTTTACCGAAACCTCCTATGTTGAGCTTGGGCAGCTGACATTGCTGCTGTTTTCCGCGATGGTTGCCGCCAGTCTTTGGGTGGGCACGAAGGCGCGGGCATTGGGGGCGTTTTTGGCAGCGATGCTCATCGCAGCCTTGGTTCGAGAACTGGACTACTTTCTGGATAAATGGTTTTTCGATGGCGCTTGGCAAGTATTAATGAGCGTGTTTCTGGCGACGTCGCTGTGGGTGATATGGCCGCGGCGAAAGGAACTTGGCTCGCAGCTTCGAATGTTATCCGGTCACTTGAGTTTCGGCGTAATGTTTGCGGGTGCCAGCATTGTTTTGGGCTTTTCCCGCTTGTTTGGTAGAGGCGCTTTTTGGGAGCAACTAATGGGCCCTAACTTTGATCGGTCGGTGAAGAACATGGCGGAAGAGTCCATCGAATTGTTGGGTTACACGCTGCTCGCCATTGGGGTCGTGGAATGTGTATTGGCGTTTCGTCGCCGACGGGAGTTGAGCCAATGAGTTTTGCTATCAGTATCGATGAAAATTTGCCACCTGCTGAATTTTACGCCGAGCTTGCCGACGCCGCGAAAGCTATGTTGGCAGGAGAGACTAACGCCATCGCCAATGCGGCGAATCTCAGTGCGCTCATCTACGCCAGCGTTGCCGATTTGAACTGGGCCGGTTTTTATCTGTTTGATGGCAATGAACTGGTTGTAGGGCCCTTCCAGGGGCTGCCTGCCTGTGTTCGCATTGCTCTGGGGCGCGGCGTATGTGGTACTGCAGCGGCTGAGCGCCGAACAATCCGGGTCGATGACGTGGACGCCTTTGACGGTCATATCGCGTGCGACAGTGCCAGCCGTTCGGAATTGGTGATACCGCTAGTTAAGAATGAAAAGCTGCTGGGTGTAATGGATTTGGACAGTCCTTCACCGGCGCGGTTTAATCTGGAAGACGAAAAAGGTTTGTCGATGTTGGCCAATCTATGGTTGGCATCCGCTTAACCCGATGTGATCGGGTGACAGGCTCAACCTAGCTAACGGGTAGTTGAGCTTGCGGTGATATTGCCGCTGTGCCACTGCAGTGGTTGCGATGCTGGCGGATCAAAGCTCACCACTACCCAATCGCCAGGACTCAGCACTTGGCGGGTTCCACTAAGCACGCTGGCCAGCTCAGACATCCCAGGGTTATGTCCCACCAAGGCAGTGCAATCGGCGCCATAGCGCTGCAGCACGGCAATGAGCTCGCCTGCAGTGGCGTTGTAAATTTCTTCAATGAACTGAGGGTCCGGGCCATCTCTTAGGGCCAACGCTGCGGTTTGCCGAGTGCGGGTGGCGGTGGAGACTAAGGTACGGTCAATGCCGGGTACCTGGGACGCTAACTGGCGGCCGCGATCAAGGGCAAGTTGTTCCCCTTCGCTGGTAAGGGGGCGCTCGTGATCGGTTCCGCTGCGGGTGTATTGAGCCGGCGCGTGGCGAAAAACCACCAGGGTATGCAACAGCCCGGCAGGCTGCTGCGATACCGATGTTGGCTCAAAACTCATGTCGCCAACTCAATTGGGCGGGGTGATCTGTTGCAGAGGCAGTCCGCTGCGATTCCACTCAATGGTGACATCATCGTCCACCCGCACATCTAGCGCGTCCAGTAACGCGCTGCCATCGGCGTTCAGGGTTCGTTCCATCGTGCCGCCATTAAGGATGCTAACAGGGGTCCAGGTACAACCCGGGCAGTGGGCCTTGAAGCTGGCCAGGTCCGCTGTGCCCTGATTCGTCAGGGTGGTGCCATCGGACGTCACGACCACCCAACGAGGTTGGCCGTCAGTGTCGTAAAAATAGACGGCGCTGAATTCCTGATTGCCTTGCCGATGAGTACCGATTCCCCAACCCGACTCCTCGGCATTGAAGTATTGGTCGGTGATGACTGGATCAACATCTGCGGTGCTGGTGAGATCAAAAAAGCGAATCAGTTCGCCGCTGCTCTCACCGTCAATGGTAAAAGTCATCACCGCTTCAGAATCACTAACAAAACTAATCTGTGCCTCGCCTACGGTGACACTGGTGGGTGAGGTTTGAGTAATATCCCCGTTGAGTGTGAAACGCAGGATGTCAGCATCAACAGAGTTGTTGACCAAGGATTGATCACCTACGGAGGTAACGTAATACCAAAGCGGTGAGCGATCACTTTCGGCCGTGTACCAAGCGGAATACAGTGCGTCTCCAGCAAAGTGCAGATCGATGCCATTGCCTGGACGCAGCGGGTTAAACCAAAAACCTTCGCGAGCCTGGACCGCGGGATCGCCGATGTTTCGACAGCTGGTGACCACATTGCAGTCTTGCGGAACCTGTCCGCTGATAGCGGAGGGGCTGCCAGTGGCGGAAAAACCGTCACTATGGACAGCGCCTAGGTAGTCAACGGTAAAACTATCACCGCAGGAAAACGTCTCATTGACCTGGACCGTAACGTCTACCTGACTTGCGGCACCATTGCTGATAACGCCAATAGACGGTGCACTAGAAAGAAGGCTTATGTCGCCGGAGACCCCTGGGCTATCAGCGCTTGGATGAAAAATACACACAGCGCTGTTATCCGGCACGCTGCCAGCAGTTTCACAGGCATAGTTCAATCCGTCGATATCTGCCGCGCTGGTGCCTGGTCTGTTTTGGATGCCAACGGACTGTGAGGCTCCATTGCGCTCATTGCCGGGCCCATACTGATAGACAATCTGATTGGTGCCTTCGTAAAGGATGGCCTGAAAGTCAAAATTTAAACCCGCGGTTGAATTGAAAAAACCATCCACATTCCACTGAAAAATATCGCAGCCGGCGCTACCCACAGATTCGCCAGGACGAGGGCAGTTTGGAAAATACTGGTGGTAAACCGCATTGGCAATGACGTCATCATGCAGTGGGTAAATACGGCCGTTGTTGCCGCCAGCAGCACCTGTGGAAGGCAATGGGCAGTCGTTGGAAAAATCGCCGCCGTTGTCGTTTAAATCTGTGCTCAGATATCCGTTCGTAGAGACCGTGACACGGGTAATGTTTTGACCGTAGAAGTCGAATCCACTGGTCCCCAGGTCCACATCCGAGAACCCATCGTCCAGTGCTGGAATACCTTGGTCCGAGTTTGCCTGGGTAAATGGTAATTCCGTGCCGGTAGATGAGATGTCCTGAAAGCTAAAGTTACAGGTCGTTTCCTGACTGTCAGCGAAGGTATAGCCGAAATTGTCAGGGCCGCCGAAACGCTTGGTGGTAGCGTTTGGGCCACCTGCAGCGCTAAACGCAGCAAAGGTGTCAGCAGGCGTCGTTCCTCCGGTATTGATTAGACTTACCGGAAATCTCCACGCTTCTCCGGGATCAATATCTGTATCGCCGTCACCGCACATCTCTGCAGGTTCTCCAACTTGAGACAACTGCACGGCTGGGGCTTCCACAACAAGGCCGAAATCGGTAGAGCTGGAACAGCCGGTGGCATCCGTGACGGTCAGTACCACGTTGCCGCTAAACGCCTGATGATAAATTGCCTGTGCGGTCGAGGTCTGACTGTCTGAGTTGCCGTCGCCATCAACGTCCCAGTCGTAGACAAAGGGCGATTGACCACCATTTAAGGATGCACTGAAATCGATAACTTCGCCGACGCGGGCGAGAGCTCCCTTTGTGCTTTGGATGCTTGCGGTGGTTCCTACGCAGCCATTCTGGCCATCTAATGTTGTTGGGTTCGTTCCGGCAGGATCCAGCCAGTCCCTCAGTCTGGACGAGGATGTGCCGCCACCGTCCCAGCTCACTTCAATCAAGCCGTAGTAGTCCAAGCCTTCCTCGGCGCCAGGACAGGAAAAAATTGCGCCACCGGTGAGCTGTCCAACGATGCGATTGTTTTGGTCAAATAACGGTGATCCGGAGGAGCCACCTTCAGTGATGCCCACATCCCATTGTTCGATTTCAAAATGGGTGTCCGGTGCCCAACCCACCACAGCATTTGTTGTTGTGGCGTTGCTGACGGGATCGTTTTCGATGGATATCCGTTTTTCGTCAACACCTGGGTGATGAATGCTATAGGCCGATTGCAGGGCGTTGCCCGTGCGATCCCAACCTGAAAAATACGCGTTAAAGCTAGGCGGGATGGGCGAACTCAGCCTCAGCAGAGTAAAATCTGACGGGCCGTACGTTGCAACCAAACTGGCACCAGTGATGACGTCTTCAAAATCACTTCGGGGCAGGGGAATGCCGCTGGCATCACCCTGGCGACATTCAGCGCTTTGGTAGTTGAAGTAAAACACTAAGTTTTGGGCAACACTGTCGGTAATTCCGCAATGATCAGCCGTAAGAAAATAAGGAGTGCTGTCGCCGGCGGTGGTGTTCACTAGGGCACCTGAGCACAGGTCACGGCTTTGACCTTCGGTAAACCCGGCCACTGAACGAATCTGATTTCTGAAAGGCGTGCCTTCAGGGCAAGCGACGTCAACGTTGCATGATTGGGACTTGTTCAATGCAAACGGCTCGTCAGTGAAAAACCGGTATCCGTAATTTACTCGAGTTAATGACAGGCTAACGTGTTGGCGCAGGTGTGCTGGTACAAAAAGTTCGATAACAGCTTCCGGACCGGGAACCACAGGGGTCCAAAAGGTCTTCGCCGCATTGTTTTGTTGGTCCGTAAACGGGCCCCGGAGAAGTTGCTTGTTGCTATCGTAAATATGGAGTGCGGCGCCGTTTGGCAGAAAGAAGTTCTCGAAACCAAAATCCAGCGATGAGGCACCTGACGCCATGACCGACATTCGCCAGATCCAATCGCCGCTCTTGGTTTGTGTCCATGCGCCCATGCTGGATTGACCATCTTTGACTTGGACATCTGTGATATCCCGAGCGGCACTGTATTTTATGGGTTGACCGTTTTTTGCCCGCGCTCTATCGGCGGCGTATAGCGGCTCCAGATTTTCACCCTTGAGCGTGATCTGGTCGTGGGCCTCTAGTTTTGGCAGGTTTTCACCTGGAGTTACGGCGCCGCTCGCCAAAGGAGCGATCGATGCCAGCAGGAGCAGAACTGCGGTCACTGATGAATTACGCATGGGCAGTGCCTCATTTAATGATGCCTTAATACTATACCCATTTAGTGAAAATTCCGTTGTCAGATAGGTCTCGTTTTGAAAATCGAATGCACAGTCAATACTTAGGCTTTACCGGTCTCTGGCAAACCGGTAACCGGCAAACTGAAATTCCTGTTTGTCTGGGTCGTAGCTAAGGCGCTCGCCAAGGCCTGTGCCAAGGCCCGGTATGTAGTAATTGTTGGGTTCTGGGCCTGGAATGAAAGGGATTTTCGGTTTCAAGGAGATAAATAGGGGCAGTTTGTATTCTCCGAACAATTGACCGTTTTCAACCGCCAGTTCAACAGTTTTGAGTTTGATTCTGTCGGAGAAAAAGTCCGGATTGACCACTCGGTAGCGGCCGGCTTGGGGGATTGTTACCTCGGCGCTCAGGGGAGAGTGGTCGGGTAACTCGGTGCCAAACAAAAAGCTCTGGCCCTGGTAGCGCGCCAGCAAGACCTGCCGATTGGCCAGTGTTACTGGCCGGATGAGAATCTCTTCCATAATGCTAAATTGCACGTCAAGCACACCTAGCAATCGATAGGCTAACGCGTACCAGCCATCGGGCCGGATATTGGCCCGAAAGGATCGGCCCATCATGGTCATTTTGTAACGCTGGGTTTTGCCGCTGAATTCCACCAATCCAGCGGGTGTGACGTATCGTTCTCCCATGGTGCTGGGTGTGGCGTTAGCAGGCAACGAAACCACCTCGGGCAGTGTGGTGTTTTCACGATCGGGCAAAGGGATCCCGGCGCTGTGCTGCAGCCACTGATCGAGTATGTTGCGCGACTGATCAACAGCAAAGTCAATGCCGTTGGCCGAATTGGTTACCAGCGCCAAGCCCATGTTGTGGTCAGGGATCAGCACGATATTGGCCCGAAAGTGCAAGGTATTGGCATTCACCCGCAAGATACGATCCAACCCAAAGCCTTCCGTGTTGGTGAGCTGCCAACCCAGTCCGGCGCGGTTGTCCAGATCCAGCAGGACATCAGTATTCTGGCGGCGAGCCATCTCCTTGCGCTGGGCTGGCGATAGCACGTCGGAAGGTTGGTTACTGAGAAAAAACGTTAGCAGTTTTCCTAGGTCTTCGATGGTGCCCCGCAACCCCAGTGCCGGCAGGTTTTTGGCGAATACGTCCGGTTCCGGACGACGTCGTTTGTCATGGCCTCGGGAGTCCTTCGGGTGAGCATCAAAGCTGGCGCCCTGCATACCTAACGGTTGTAGGATCGACTGCCGCAAATAGTCAGGGTAAGAAACACCCCCATGGTGCTCAATCACGTGCCCAAGAACCTCGTAACCTAGATTCGAGTAGCCATATATTTGTCCTGGGGGACTGGCGAGATATAAGCCAGAAAGTGGCGTGAGCTGTTTCGGCGGACGATCCTGGTAGTAGCCAGCCAATACGTTAGTCGGCAGGCCGCTGTGATGGCTAAGCAACTGTCGGATGGTCGGGCCCTGACTGCGCTCAAAGCGACTGCTAATCGGTACTCCTGGCAACACCCTGGAAAGCTCGTCATCCAACCCGAAACGCTTCTGTTCCACTTGTTGAAGCACTGCAATGGCGGTGACTATTTTGGTGAGATGGGCGAAGGGAAAGCGCGTTTCAGAGGTGAAGGGGGTCTTTTTCTTATGATCGGCATGACCTAAAACCACGGTTTTGACGATACCCTCGCCATTAACCATGACCAAGGCAGCCCCTGCAACTCGTTCTTTTTTGGCCGCCGCCGCCAAATTTTTCTCGACCCCATCCAGCCAGTCAGCCGGGAACGTATCGGCAACTGCCAGATTGTGAAAGCTAATCGTTGCAAGGCCTGCCAACAGGCAAAGCCGAATAAGAGATCGCATAGGATTAATGATAGTGCATGCGGGGTTGAAGATCTTACGTCAGTGACTCCAGCCGTGGCCAATGGCAGGTGCAGGGCGCTGATTTGATCCGTTACCCTGATAAACTGCTGACGATGAGAATTGCCTCGTGAACGTACTTCAAAACCTCGTGACCTTATTGCCCCTAGTTGTTAGCACCAGCGTGCTGGCGGAACCCGCAGCTGTGCTGGAGTCGGTTAAAGATGGTCTGACGTCAAGAATTGAACGCCAGGAAATTCGTGCGGCGGTACTTGGAATCCAAACCGGCGACGAAAACCGGGTGACGGGTTTCGGCCAAATCAGTGGCAGTAATGATGCCGCGCCAACGCTTAACACGCTGTTCGAGATTGGTTCAATTACCAAAGTGTTCACCGCCATATTGGCCCAGCAGCAGGTGGCAGCAGGACGGGCTGATTGGGATGAGCCCATTAGCCGGCGAATTTCCGGCGAGTTTGCCAGTGCCCAGGTGGCGGCGATTACTTGGCGGGAGCTGGCCACACACACTTCCGGTTTGCCCCGCATGCCAGACAACATGCCGATGGCAGATCCGCTGGATCCGTTTAGCGGTTTCGATCGATCCTTGTTGAACGGGTTCTTGCTGAGCTACGCGCCAGATTCGCTGGACAAATCCCAAGAGTATTCCAATCTTGGGGCAGGGTTGCTGGGCGAGCTGGCAGCGGAGGCTGCCGGATTGAGTTATGCCGATGCGCTGCAGCGCGATGTGTTCAAACCCCTTGGCTTGGATGACACTCAAGTGACCGTATCTGATTCTCAGACCGGGCGCATGGCTGCCGGATTCAGTCAGGGCGCGGACATGCCTCGTTGGGGCAGCTTTGACGCCCTGGCGGGTGCCGGCGCAGTGGTGTCCAGCGTGGCGGATTTGCTGACCTTTGCCCGTCTGACCTTAAATCCTGAGCAAGCGGGATCGATGAGCGAGACACTTAAGGCGGTGCTAGAGCCCCAGGGTGATGGCCAAACCGGTTTAGGTTGGCAACGCCAGGTCAAAGATGGGGGTACACCGTTGTATTGGCACAACGGCGGCACTGGCGGTTTCGCCAGCGCGCTCATTGTGGACCCGGCATCCAACCAAGCCGTGGTCCTGCTTGCAGCCTCAACCGATTATGCCGGCGTGACCAGTTTGGCGTTTGCCCAGATGGCCGGTGAGAGCAATGTGGCCGATTCTGATCTAGATCTGTCCATGTATGAAGGGGCTTATGAGGCGGCGCCAGGCATGGTGCTGACTTTTTTCGCCAATGACGGTCAGCTATTTGGCCAGGCGACGGGCCAGGGGGCGTTTCCTTTGACCCCAGGCAGTGATCACCAATTCTCCTTTGCCCCCGCTGACATTGCCATCACCTTTGATGAATTCGAAGACCAGCACGCCCAGCGGATGACAATGATTCAGGCGGGAAACACCACTCGTGCTCCCCGGGTTGCCGCAGAGAAGGGCATCCAACAACGCACAACGATCCCAGTGAACGCAGAGACCCTTGCGGAATATGACGGAATTTACGATTTGGCACCTGCTGTGACGTTCACCGTTGAGACCCGCGACGGCCAGTTGTTCGCCCAGCTTACCGGTCAGTCAGCCTTTCCCGTATTTGCCTTTGCCAAAGATCAGTTTTTTTACAAGGTCGTTGACGCTGAGCTGCATTTCGAGCGAGACGATAGCCAACAGATTACTGGGCTCACTTTAGTGCAAGGTGGTCGGCAGTTTGCGCCGCGCAGGAAGTAACGTTAGCAGCCGCAAGCCCCACCCAAGACGATGATTTGCCGTTAAACTTCGGATCCAAGTAACCGGAGACGTTAATGCGCAACATTGTGTGGGCCAGTTTTTTCGGCGGCCTTTTGGGGCTTCACCTAGCAGTCGCCGCGCCGGTAATCGACGGTGATTTCGACGATTGGGTTGAGACACCCGGCGAGACCATCAAAGAACCTTCTGGTGATGCGCCCCCGTTAGTTGATCTGGGTCTGAGTTTCTGGCGGTTTGATCAACAGGGCCTTTGGTTGCAGGTCAATGCGTCTGCCGCCGCGAACATTGCCCAGGCTCCGAGAACTCTCAGCCTGCTGATCGATTTTCAACCGGGCGGCGCTGACTATCGCGGAGTCAGTGGGGTTGATCAGGTGCTGGAATACTCCCCGCCTCAGACGGTTGGCCGATACGGCTATCGCACCTTATCCATCAACGGGGGCGTTTGGAGCGCCAGTGAGCACCGCCCCGGATACCTGCGTACCGCACCCACGGTAATGTCCCGTCGTTACGAAATGCTGGCCCGGACGCCCCAACTGATGGAGGGAGCCCGGGTTCGGCTGATGATGTGGAACGATACTGAACAGGATGTCACGGACTGGGTCAGGCTGAACCTTCCGGTGACCTCTCCTTCCCAACCACGCCCCTCGCTGACCCGCGCCCCTGGCAGCGATTTGCGGGTGATGGTATGGAATACCGGCGGTGAACGTACCACGGAGCAGCCTGATCAGTTTGCCCAATTAGTACGAGCGATTGAGCCCGATATTGCGCTACTTGATGAGGTGTGGCCAACCCAGCAAACCGATTTTCTCTCCAACCCGAAATACCACAGCCTGGGCAAAAGTGGTGGGCGGCAGCGCGGCTTAATCCTCAGTCGATGGCCAATGCAAGCCGTTGAGGCATTCAGACATTTACCCTATCCAGCCGGCACCCAGGAGATGATTCAATCCCAGGGCAGCGAGTCTATGCGTGGTGACCTGAAAAACATGCGGGAAGATGGGGTGGCGACCCACGGGGCGATCATCACCGTAGATAACAAGCGGCTATTGCTGGTGGCGTTAGATCTCCAATGCTGCGGCGACGGCAACAACAGCGTGCAGGATCGGCTGCGAGAAATTCAGGCGCGGGTGATTGCCAAGGCGATTGACGAAGTGAGGCAGTCTCAGGGATTTGACCAACTGCTTGTGGGCGGAGATTTTAATCTGGTTGGGGCGGTTAAGCCGCTGGACATTCTGCGCCAGTCTGCAAGCCCTGCGCTCAGCATTGCCCATGCCATCCAGCCTGACGGTCTATCCAATGTCACTTGGATTCGTAACAACAATGAATTTCCACCTGGCCGGCTGGACTATTTTTTATTCGACCAAGGCTTGCAGCAACGCAGCGGGGTGGTATTTAACCCAGGGGTCATGAGCGATGAGCAACGACAGCAATTACAACTGCAACGTGATAGCACCGACAGGATGTCGGGGCATCAGCCCTTAGTTATCGATCTTAGCTGGCAATGATCAAACACTAAAAAGGCAAATCGCTCAAATCCACATTGCCGCCGCTGAGCACAACGCCAACTTTTTGACCGGTGAAACGCTCCCGGTTGGCACCCACTGCGGCCAGGGCGATGGAAGAGGACGGTTCAACCACTTGCTTCATGGTCATCATGATCTCACCCATAGCTCGCACTGAGTCTGGGTCTTCGACGGGTAAAAGCGCGCTAACGTGACGGCTGATCAAGGCAAAATTGAGCACTCCGATTTTCGCCCTCAGCCCATCACACAGAGTGTCTGGAATGTGGTCGTCAACGATTTTCCCCAGCTTTAAGGATCGATATCCGTCATCAGCGCCGGCCGGCTCTGCGCCGAATAACTGGGTGTTTGAGTTTTTGTGTGCTGCCCACAGGGCGCAGCCGCTTAACATGCCGCCGCCTCCCAGTGGCGTGATAATGGCATCTAGGTCCGGCACCTGCTCCAATAACTCAAGGGCGATGGTGCCCTGTCCAGCAATAATGCGCGGATCATCGTAGGGCACAATCGCCGTAGCGCCGGTGCGCTGCACAGTATCCGCTAGTCCCGCTTCTCTGGCGGCTTGAGTCGGCGCACACTCAATCACCTTACCGCCATAGCGCTGAATATTGGCGACCTTGCTGGCGACCGCGCCTTCAGGTACCACCACATGACAATCAATACCGCTGGCGGCAGCAGCGCAGGCCAGCGCGGCACCGTGATTGCCCGATGAGTGGGTAGCGACGCCACGGGGCGCCTGGGCCACCGGTAGGGTGGCGACGGCATTGGCCGCACCGCGAATTTTAAAGGCGCCGGTGCGCTGTAAATTCTCACATTTGAAATACAGCTGCGCCCCGTAAAGCTCATCCAGGGTGCGGCTAGTCATAACCGGCGTGCGATGGGCCAGTTTGGCAATCCGCTGGGCAGCCTTAGCAACCGAGTCCGCATCCAGGCCCAGTTCAATGTCTGTTGATTGTTTCATTCTTGGACCTTAACCCGCTTTGCCTAGGGACTCAAAGGCCATTGAATTCGCGAGGCAATTCCTGCGGTATGGGGGCAATGGGCTGCGTCCAATACTCTGATTATTGGGCATCTACCTGAGTCGCGAATAGGCGTAGAATGTGGCGCCTGGATTTGGCCAGCACACTACCGTCTTACGGATTGATCTGATGACCCAGCAATTAGCGATTCAACGCCTGGAGTACCGCCCCCCAGAGTTTCTTATTGATCAGGTGGAACTCAAGGTCATGATTGATGCGCACACCTCGATTGTGCGCTCAAGCCTAAAAATTCGGCGCCAGAAAGCCGGCGCCGCGTTGACGCTAAACGGAGTGGGTCTGGATACCCGTGGCGTGTGGCTCGATGGCCAAGCGTTGGCAGACTCCGCGTTTCAGATTGACGGCGAAAGGCTTCGAATCGAGCAGGTTCCCGATGCCTTTGAGCTGACCACAGAGGTTGCCATCAAACCCTCGGCCAACACCGCGTTGGAAGGGTTCTATCAGTCCGGCAATTTTCTACTGACTCAATGTGAGGCCGAGGGCTTTCGAAAAATTACCTGGTTTATTGACCGTCCAGATGTGATGGCTCGATACAAGGTCCGGATGGAAGCCGATGCAGATCAATACCCGGTGCTGCTTAGCAACGGCAATTGCAGCCAAAGCGGCGACTTGCCCGACGGGCGTCACTTCGCCGTTTGGGACGACCCCTTTCCGAAACCCAGTTATTTGTTTGCCATGGTGGCGGGAGATCTTGAGTGCCGCGAAGATAGCTTCACCACTGCCAGCGGTCGCCAGGTTGCGCTTCGATTGTTTACCGAGGCCCAACATCTCGATCAAGTGGACTATGCGCTGGATTCTCTGAAGCGGGCAATGGCTTGGGATGAGCGCCGCTTTGGTCTTGAATACGACTTGGATGTTTACCACGTTGTAGCCACTAGCGATTTCAACATGGGGGCGATGGAAAACAAGTCGCTGAATATTTTTAATACCAAGTTTGTACTGGCTGCGCCAGAAACGGCTACGGATCAGGATTATCAGGATGTGGAGAGTGTGATTGGGCACGAATATTTCCACAACTGGAGCGGTAACCGGGTCACCTGTCGTGACTGGTTTCAGTTAAGTTTGAAAGAAGGTCTGACGGTCTTTCGCGACCAAGAGTTCAGCGCTGATCTCAATTCCCGGGCACTAAAGCGAATTGAGGATGTGCGGGTGCTGCGCAGCATGCAGTTTTCCGAAGATGCCGGGCCCATGGCCCACCCGGTGCGGCCAGATAGTTATATCGAAATCAACAACTTTTACACCATGACGGTGTACCAAAAGGGCGCAGAAGTGGTGCGGATGCTGCACACGCTGTTGGGCGAAGAGGGTTTCCAGCGCGGCGCCAGGGATTACTTTGATCAGTATGACGGGCAGGCCGTGACTTGCGATGATTTTCGTCAGTCTATGGCCAAGGCCAATCATCGAAGCTTGGGCCAGTTTGAGCGTTGGTATGCCCAGGCAGGTACCCCGGTGGTTTACGCCCAGGGACACTACGACGGAGGCCGCTACTCGTTAACACTGAGGCAGCACACGCCGTCCACTCCCGGCCAAACGGAAAAGCTTGCGCTGCATATGCCGATCCGTTTTGGGTTAATGGGTTTAAAGGGGCAGGAGCTTTCTACCGTTTTGGCTGATGGCACACCCACGGGCGGCGTCCTGGAGTTCAGAGAGCGCGAGCAAACCTGGACGTTTGCCGGGCTTGATGAGGCGCCCCAGGTGTCGTTATTGAGAGACTTTTCCGCTCCAGTCAGCCTGGTTTGGGAGCACGGAGCGCCAGACCTCGCGTTTCTGATGGCTCATGACACTGACCCATTTAACCGTTGGGACGCCGCTCAAAGCCTGGCAAGTCAGGTGATTTTCTCATCGCTTAAGGGTGATGGCAGTCAGCTGGAAGGTTATCTAGAAGCGGCGGGTAAACTAATTGCCGATTCGTCACTGGACCCAGCCCTTGCCGCCGAAGCGCTGCGCTTACCGGATCTTGCCTATTTGGCTGAAAGCCTTCAGCCGCTGCCGATCGACGCGCTTTACCAAAGCTGGATTTCCCTTAAGCAGAGCATAGGCATTCGTTTTGCTGCGCTGCTTCGCGATCGCTATGATCCATCGCTGCTCGATGTCCCTTATCAGCCCAGCGCCGCGATGGCGGCCCGCCGGGCATTCAACCGTTGCTGTCTGGATCTGTTGGTGGCCGGTGGTGATAGGGAACTGGCCGTCGAACAGTATGCTCGATCAAGCAACATGACTGACCGCTTGTCAGCCCTTTCCCCCCTTGTGATGCAGGGGGCGGCGCAAGCGGATGATTTGTTGGACGATTTTTATACGCGTTTTAACCATCATCCGTTAGTGATGGACAAGTGGCTTGCGCTGCAGGCCTCGGTACCCTCAGAAAACACCTTGGCGCGCGTTCGCGGGTTAATGAAAAATTCGGTGTTTTCGCTGCGTAACCCTAATAAAGTGAGGTCGCTGATTGGAGCATTTTCACGCAATTTGCCGGCATTCCATCAAGCTGATGGCGCCGGCTACCGATTTGTCGCCGACGTGGCGATGGAGCTGGATGCCATCAATCCCCAAGTGACTGCACGCCTGGTCAGCGCGTTTAACGGATGGCGTCGGTTGGATGAAGATCGCGTCGAGTTGGCTCGCCAACAACTAACCAGAATTGTTAATAAGCCGGATCTGTCTCCGGATGTGTTTGAGATTGTGTCCAAGGCCCTGGCCAATACGAAGGAGAAGGCTGAATGAAAGTTTCTGTTCGACGTGCAACGGCGGAAGACATAGCCACCATTGCTGAGTTTAATCTGGCAATGGCACGGGAAACCGAAGATAAAGAACTGGACTCTAGCACCCTGTATGAAGGCGTCGCGGCGGGCATAGCCGATGATGCTCGGGGCATTTATTACGTGGCGGATGCAGAGGGAGAGACGGCGGCCTGTTTGCTGGTGACCCAGGAGTGGAGCGATTGGCGTAATGGCTGGTTCTGGTGGGTTCAAAGTGTTTTCGTTGCGCCGGCATTCAGGCGTCGAGGGCTTTATTCGAAGATGTACAAAGCGATCAAATCCATTGCCAAGGAAGACAAACGAGTGGTGGGCTTCAGGCTATACGTCGAACGTGAAAATACCCGCGCGCAAAAGACCTACGAGAACCTAGGGATGGAAGCGTCAGACTATCTTATGTACGAAGAAATGCTGGATTAAGACATGGCGTTGAGCGCGCTGCGAGGTCTGCAGGCGCTGGCATCAGAGCTCTCGCTGGCGGAAAGAAACGTCCGATAAGCCGGGTTATCCGTTTCATCGGTGAATGGGTAACCGCTGGCGTTTAAAAACTGGGTGAAGTCTGCCTCGTCAGCGGGCTCAACGAAAAACCCGGCCAGCACGCGAGCATAGGCGGCGCCGTGGTTTCGGTAATGAAACAGGCTGATGGACCAGCGTCCTGCCAGCTTGCGCAAAAATTCCCCCAGGGCACCTGGGCGTTCGGGGAATTTGAAACGTAGCACCCGTTCTTCAGCCCCTTGCGGCGGGATGCCGCCCACCATGTGGCGCAAATGCAGTCTAGCCAATTCGTTGTGGCTGAGGTCGGTAACGGGGTATCCGGCAGCCGAAAGGCGTGTGATGGTTTGCTCAGGTTCTGCGTTGCCGCCGTCCAGAGCCAGGCCGATGAAAACATTGGCCTGGGTGCCGGTGCGGTATCGGTAGTTGAATTCAGTCACCGCTGGCATACCGAGCACGTCGAGAAACCCTAGGT
>CAZLJY010000089.1:0-17619 GCA_964559945.1 uncultured Gammaproteobacteria bacterium
AGGTCGTTTTTAACGCCGGATCGTGCCGGCTGAGGGTTTTTCAACACGCTGCTAGACAAATGCAGGCAAGCTAATGGCCTTTTATCGGCTGGCTCGACCGTGGCTGTTTGGACTCAATCCGGAAACCGCTCACAACCTAGCTATTGGATCGTTGTCACGGGCCGGCAGGCTAAGCCGGGCTATTGCCTGTCGGCCGCCCTCCTGCCCTATCACCTTGATGGGCATGGAGTTACCCAACCCGGTAGGGCTGGCTGCAGGACTGGACAAAGACGGCGACGCGATCGATGGCTTGGCAGCGCTGGGGTTTGGCTTTTTGGAGCTGGGTACGGTGACACCCAAACCCCAACCGGGCAATCCGAAACCGCGCATGTTTCGAGTCTCCAGCGAGCAGGTGTTGGTGAACCGCATGGGATTTAATAATAAAGGTGTGGATCACCTGGTTGACCGGATCCGCAGCGCGCGTTTTAACGGTGTGATCGGAGTGAACATCGGAAAGAACAAACAGACCCCTAACGAGCGTGCTGTGGATGACTACCTGACTTGCCTGCGAACTGCCTATGGTGTGGCAAGCTATATTACGGTGAACGTCTCCTCCCCAAACACCGCTGGCTTGCGAGACCTACAGGCAGGGGACGCGATGTACAATCTGTTGTCGGACCTGAAAACCGAATCTCATAAGCTGGCCCAAAAACATGGCCGGGAAATTCCCTTGGCGGTAAAAGTCGCGCCTGACCAGACCCCTGAGTCTCTGGAAGCATTGGCCCACGCCATTAATCGGGCCGCCCCCGATGGCGTCATTGCGACTAACACCACCATCGACAAATCTTCGTTAGGCGATAACCCCATCGCCCAAGAGGCCGGAGGTCTTAGCGGCGCACCGCTGCTAACCGCTGCCAACCAGACGTTGACAGCCCTTCGCTCACAGCTAGATAGCGAGATTGAACTCATTGGCGTTGGCGGCATTACTCGTGGCGAAGATGCCACCAGCAAACTCCAATGCGGCGCCAATGCTGTGCAGATTTATTCCGGCCTGATATTCCGTGGGCCCAACTTGGTGGGTGAGGCCGGCCGTGCCGCTCAACGTTACCTACAACGCCAGTCTTAAATCGTTAAACACCTTCGGCGTGTCAGCCACTGCCTGGGCGTCGGTGGCTGTGAATCGCTGGATGGACATGCCAGAGGCCGTTCAGTTTGCGCAACAGTCAGAGCGGCCGTTGCTGGTTCTAGGCAGCGGTAGCAACGTGCTATTTCGAAAGGATTTCGCCGGCGTTGTCATGCAAGTCCAAAACCGCGGCCGACACATCATTAGCGACGACAGCAACGGTGTGACGATTCGCGTTGCCGCGGGTGAAACTTGGAACGAGCTCGTCTTCTGGACAGCGCGGCAGGGCCTATGGGGCATTGAGAATCTTGCGCTAATCCCCGGATTAGTAGGTGCTGCGCCAATCCAAAATATCGGCGCCTACGGCGTTGAAATTTCTGATTCTCTGCTTGAGCTCAAGTGCTTTGACCGCCAGACCAGTCGCTGGCGAACTGTAACCCACAAAGACTGTGAATTTGGTTACCGCTCCAGCCGCTTTAAAGACAGTGACCCGGAGCGTTTTATCATCACTGAGGTCGTCCTTCGATTGCATCGTCAGGGCCAGGCGAAAATGGCCTACCCAGGAATTGAACAGGCATTGGTAAACGATGGCAGCCCAACGACCAACCCAACGCCTTTGCAAATGGCGACGGCAATCAGTCATATTCGGCGAAGCAAACTTCCCGACCCCGCACTGACCGGCAATGCCGGCAGCTTCTTCAAAAACCCGCTAGTGCCAGCGGAAATTTGTACCCAGTTGGAACAGCGCTTTCCCGACATGCCAAGCTATGACGCAACAAACGTCGACCACATACAAAGTAAAAAACTTAGTGCTGCCTGGATGATTCAGCACTGCGGCTGGCGGGGCATGCGCCGAGGCGATGCGGGGGTCTCTGAGCAACACGCCCTCGTCTTAGTCAACTATGACCAGGCCAGCGGAGCGCAGCTATGGCAGCTGGCGCGGGATATCCAAACCACTGTGCGTCAGACATTTGGGGTAAACCTTGAACCGGAACCATTGATTATCTAAGTATTGGTTTCTGTCACGAATCGACGGTTTCAAAACCCATCACGATAGGCATTATCTTCAACCTTAACAATTCATCGTCCAGGGTCGACCTTCAATGGTCAGATCGGCCCCAATTAACGGCCCATAGGCCTTCGCTGAACGCCACTAAGTCGATCCATTGACTTAGGGCCGGTTTTCCCAATCCCAAACCGCTCACCACGTTGGCGGGTTTTTCGTCAAATTACGATCTTGTTCTTTAGAGGAGCATCACGCATGCCGCGGCGATGCGCTCGGGGAGAAAAGATTGTGAATTTGTACTTAAGGCTATTACGCGTGCTGTTAAGCGGAATGATTGAGGGCGGCAGCCATTTCGCAGATACCACCGCCAGCCGCTTTCGCGTCTGGCTGCATGACCTGGATGCGTTTGGCCATATGAATAACGGCCGTTACCTGCAGATCATGGACGTTGCGCGTACCCAATGGATGGTCCGCACAGGCGTTCTGGGGGCGATTCGGCGCAACCGTTGGACACCATTGCTGGGCGGTGGCTTTATTCGCTATCGGCATTCCTTGAAGCTATTCCAGCGTTATTCGGTCCACTCCCGTTTGCTATGTTGGGATGAGCGTTGGTTTTATCTTGAACACCTCTTCGCTGATCATCATAACCGCCCTGCTGCCATTGGCATCACCCGGGCAGCGCTGCGCAAAAACGGCAACTGGGTTGAGTCCAGCCAGATTGAAAAAATCGTCCTAGAGAACGCCGAATCGCCTCCAATCCCCAACTATGTGCGGGAGTGGGTGGCGCTGGAAGAAACGATGTATAAAAGCGGCTCACGAAATCATCAACGAAATCGGGCCGATGCCGCACTAAGAGGTCCTTGTTGATGTTTACTAACGCCGATTCAGCGGGCCGGTTTTTCCATAAAATCACCGCCTACCCAAAGCTTATGTTACTGATGTCGTTGGTGGTGATTGGGGTCACCGGCGCGGGCCTTGGTCAATTGGTCAAAGACACCTCGGTGAAAGCCTTCATCCCGCCAAACCATCCTGCAATCTTAGCCGAAGAACAAGCCACTGAAATCTTCGGGCTATCAGACTCCATTGCGGTGGCCATCGTCACCCGTGATGGATCCAGCATCTTTACGCCATCGACCTTCGCGCTGGTCGCTGACCTGTCAAACAAACTGGCGCATCTGCCGAACATCCGCACCGATCGTGTCACCAGCCTGGCGACGGAGTCATCCATAAGCGGACATGACAGCGCGGTTGAAGTCATCCCTTATATCGAACAGGAAAATCCCAGCCTGACTCAGGTTGCCAATGCGCGAGACCGATGGCGAGAGATGCCTCCCCACGTTGGCTCCATTGTTTCCGAAGACGAAACAGGCGCTGTCATCCTAGCGGAACTGGTTGATGTCACACTTGCGGCCCAGACCTACAAATCGGTCTTAAGTCTGATTGCCAATGAGGATACGGCAAGCCTCGAATTTCACGTCGCTGGCGCAGGCGCCGTCAGTGGGTTTCTTGGTAGTTACATCGACCAGGACGCCCGTAAGTTGCTGCCCATGGTATTCGGCCTGGTCCTGAGCTTCATCTATTTTGCGTTCCGCCGTTTAAACGCGTTACCTGGACCCTTACTGGTTGTCATCGGTGCAGTGGGCGGCGGCCTTGGCATCATGGCTTGGAGTGGTGTTCCCTACTACGCGATCACGAATGCCCTACCCATCATTCTCATCGCCATTTCGGTCGCTGACGCCATCCACATCTTGTCTGCCTACTACCAATATCGAGCTCAGTTACCTGGCGAAACAGTGCGCAACTTGGTGGTCGGATCGATGGTTCAAATGGCACGGCCCATTACCCTAACGACTCTGACAACCATCGCTGGATTCGCCGGCATCGGTTTTGTATCGATCATGCCGCCAATTACCGCTTTCGCGGTGTTCGCGGCGCTGGGGGTGTCATTGGCGTGGATATTTTCAATCTTCGCCTTACCCAACATATTAGTCTTGCTAAAGCTAGGACCAAGCCCGGCGTTTGCGACTTGGCGTCAACACAAACCCGGAGGCATCGGCCAGATCCTCGCCCGAATTGGCGCGTTTGCAACCGCTCGGTTTGGCCTTGCGCTTTGTTTGTTCTCGTTGCTTTCGGTCATTGCGGCCATCGGTGCATCACAAATGCGCATCGACCGTTCCCAAGTGGAAAATTTTGCCAAGAGTGAGCCGATTCGCATTGCTGACGAAACCCTCAACGCGACGTTCGCTGGCACCGCGTTCCTAGACGTCATCATTACCTCGGACAAAGCTGAAGGCTTGCTCGACCCTAGCCAAATGCAGCGTATTGCAGACCTACAGGCGTACTTTGAGTCTCTACCCTATGTGCAAAAAACCATTGGCATTACTGACTACCTAGACCGCCTGCACCGGGCGGTCGAGAGCACATCAACCTCGGACACGGCAGGTCGGGTTTTACCTACCGGACAGGACAGTATCGCCCAATACCTGGTTGTCTATGAAATGTCCGGCGACCCTACCGACTTTGAAGAGGAGATTGATTACGACTATCAAACAGCACTGGTCCGTGGCGTACTCAATACTCATTATTTCAGCGAGAGCCGCACCACTGTCGAGAAACTGCAGACTTATATCGATAGTCAATTTAATAGCAATACCCTCTCAGCAAAACTCGCCGGAGAGGTCACCATCGGATATCACTGGATGAGTCAGCTGGAGCGCTCTCATTTCATCGGTGTCGGGCTATCTTTGGTGCTTGTTCTGGGGATGTCCATATGGGTGTTTCGTTCGATAACGACAGGATTCATCGCCGTAGTTCCAGTGTCTTTCACCGTTCTGATTCTGTATGCCGTGATGGGCTACCTTGGCATCCACCTAGAACCTGGCACGTCCATGTTTGCCGCCATTGCATTGGGTGTGGGTGTGGACTTTGGTATTCACTTGGTTGAACGCCTGCGGGGCGCATACACGGCACAAACCGACAAACCGGCCGCTGCAGTCAATGCAGTTCTGCCGCCCACAGCGCGATCCTGCTTCTTCAACTCGGCCGCACTTGGCCTAGGCTTCTCAGTGCTTATGCTCAGCGACCTACCCACCTTACAACGATTTGGGGGCCTCATCGCTGTTGCCGCTGTGTCTTCTTACCTCACCGCATTGCTCATCGTTCCCGCGTTGTTCGCAGCCCAACATGCGTTAACGCGAAGCCCCCTGCGGCCACTAAGAAACGTCGCAGTATTAGCCGTCGCCATCCTGGGAATGTTGTGTGGCTCAATGCTGTACGGATCACGGGCCAATGCCAACGAACTGACCGCCGATGAGATAGCGAGCCGGGTATCAGCACGACCGGAAGGTGCTGCAACCCAACGAACCATCGATATCACCCTCACCAACAAACGGGGCCGGTCGAAGGCACGCCAGGCGCTGGTTATTAAGGAAAACAGAGGCGAGGCGCGCTACACCCGAATTTCATATACCCAACCCAAAGGCATTCGCAACACCTCCTTTTTAAGTCATGATGACTTGGGTCAGTCGAACACCGATGGTCGGTGGTTCTATATGCCAACGCTACGCAAGGTTAGGCGTGTGCCCGCTTCCGATCGAGGCGACTACTTTCTGGGTACTGATTTCACCTATGAAGATATTCAGTCCGAACTCAAATTTGATATCAGTGACTACACATTCCAATACGACGGCCAATCCGATGTAGACGGTGATGTACGCCACCACTTATCGGGAGAACCAACAGGGCCCGATGTCGCAAGAGAACTGGGCTACGGATCCTTCAAAGCCGAAATCGATCCGTCAAGTTGGATGCCGGTAAAGGTCGAATTCATGGACCTGGCACAGCAGCCTCTAAAAACGATTTTTGTGGAGCATATTGAACAGATCGAAGGCATCTGGACAGCAACAGACATTCGCGCCTTGAATCATCAAACCGGGCATCAGACCCATTTTGTACTTCGCGATATCAGCTACCCGGTCGATCTGGACGATCACCTGTTCGACCAAGCAGCCTTAGCTCGTGGCCTGCCTAACTTGGCTAAATGAGATCGCCATGAAACCGCGTCTTAAATCCGCCCTATTCTCATTGTTGGTTGTGAGCCAATTAGCAGCGGCGGAACTCGAGGACTTCGCACTCAAAACAGAGCTCAGTGTTGGCTACGGTTCAGCGGCCAGCACGTCGATGCAAGAGGTGGTGGAATTATCGCCGAGTTTTAACGTGGTGTTTTCACCCTCAACGCAACTAGTGTTGGCAGCAAGAATGCGGCTAGATTTTGCCGACACCATCGACCTAGGACGAATAGATACGGCCTCCTATTCTTCGATTTCGCGGCCCGCTTCCATCAGCGACCTAGGCAGCATCGAGATACGGGACGCCTACCTAGAACGTACCTTACGAAACGGCATCTTGCGCCTGGGAAAACAGCAAATCGTTTGGGGGAAGCTCGACGGTCTTAAGGTACTAGACGTTCTCAACCCGCAGGATTTCCGCGAGTTTATTCTGGATGACTTCAGCGATTCGCGGATTAGCCAGTGGAGCGCCTACCTCGACCTGACGCTGGCCGGTTGGCAAACGGAACTCCTGCTCTCCCCAGACAATTCGGGCCACCAGATCCCAACCCAAGGTTCGTGGTTTTCGCTGACGGCACCGCGTTTTCGATTTGGGTCTGACTCAGAAAATCCCGGGGTCGATCTTCAGACCGATAGAAAGTCCATTAGCGCCAGCACAGCGGCTTACGCCATGCGTTTTTCTCGGCATGTGGGGGACTTTGAGCTTGGTGCCATGGCGTATTCGGGCATTGACCATGAACCGCTGGGGCGATTCGTTCAACGATCCAGTGGCTTGGCCTTAGAAAGATTCTATGAGCGACGGGAGGTATTTGGAGCCAGTGTAGAGACCGCTTTCGGGGCATTCGCGGTTCGCGCGGAGGCCTCCATACAGCCCAACCGCCACTTCAATGCGCGCACCCCAGCGGCGCTGTCGACGATAACCATGGATCAGCTTCGTGCCGGCGCGGGAATTGATATAGACGGGCCGTGGAATACCTTTATCAATATTCAGTACCTGCACGATCAAGTATCCGATGGTCCGCCATCACTGATCCGTCCGGCGAAGGACCGCATCGTCACCGCATTTTTGCGACGCAGCTTCAACTATGACTCGGTGAGATTGGTCGCCAAGTGGTATCAATCGTTGGAACTTCATGACGAGATGTATTCTCTGGCCATCGAATACGCTATTGATGACAACACTACAGTAAAATTTGCCGCTGACGGGTTCAGTGGCGATCCCACCGGTTTATTCGGTCAATTCGCCGAGCGAGATCGCATTACCCTCGGCCTGACACACACGTTCTGAGGCTTATGGGTTATTTTCATCCATCAAACTTGCCATACGTACACGGGCTGCTGACCAGGCGCGCTCCACCGAGCGCGTCGACATCTCCAGCGCTTCGGCAGTTTCCGCCGTGGTCGAACCCGCAAAATAACGGCACTCAAACACCCGCGCATGTTGAGCATTTTCAGATTCCAAAACCGACAGCATCTCGTCAACCTGGAGTAGGAATTCGGCCTTTTCATGGGCATCATCACCAATCACCGCCTCGGCTAAAGTGACATGTTTACCCTCCCGTTTGCCTGCCGTTACGTAGCGAATTTCATCCACAATCACTCGACGCATGATGGTGGCAGCCAAACCAAAAAACTGTTTTCTATCGCTGGAGGACAGCCGACCTCCCGTCAGAAGCTGGGCAAAAGTTTCGTGAACCAAGGTTGTTGCGCCAATACCAGGGCCGGATGCAACCCGGCGTCGCGCCATTGCTTTAAGCTCGGGATACAAGAGCTCCCCCAACTTATCCAAGGCGGCACCATCGCCATCGCTGTATGCTTGCAAGAGAACCGTAACTTCCATGGTGTCCTTTTATCCCTCAAATGCACCTTTCGAGGCGCAACCCAAATATCACGACTCAACAAAAAATAGTAACAGGAATTTTAGGGTGGGAAAGCGTTTAATGAGGCAGACCCAATGACAGACAAACAGTCTTTCAACACCGGAGGCGGCCTGGAGATACTGAGCTCCGCGTCGCAAAAAGACCCTCTAGAGGGGCAACTATTTGGCAATTATCGGCTAGGGTCTTTGATCGCAGCCGGTGGCATGGGGCGGGTTTACCAGGGTTCTCGATCCGATGGACAGTTTGATCGCGCCGTTGCGGTTAAGGTATTGCCCAGTGGCTTAGGGCAAGAGTACACGCAGCGCTTTGAGCAAGAACGCATGATATTGGCGTCCTTGTCCCACCCGAATATCGCCCAACTTTACGATGCCGGGCTATCCGACTCCGGTAGCCTCTACTTGGTAATGGAACTGATCGACGGCATGCCCATCGATCAATACACCCGAGAACATCAACTAAATGATCGGGAAAAAGTCGGTTTAATGCTGAGCCTGGCCTCGACCCTTGAATTTGCCCATTCCAAGCTGGTTATTCATCGCGACCTTAAACCATCCAATGTGTTTGTGAGTCAAAGCGGCGAACTGAAACTGCTGGACTTCGGAATCGCGAAAATTCTCGAAGCGCCGAATCACGTAACGGCTGACAGTCGCCCAATGACCCCCCAGTACGCCAGTCCAGAGCAACTACTTGACCAACCGATATCGGTTGCCAGCGATATCTACCAACTAGGCTTATTGTTTCTTTCCCTGTTCGAACCACGCAGCGACTTTAAGCCGGAAAGCCTCGCGTCAGCGACTGAGCGAGCCGTCAAGAAAACGTCGGTAACCGCGCGTTCACGGCTAAGCGAAACACTGCCTGCAGAACTCGATGCCATCATCAATCAATGCCTGCGAGCAGATCCCGCCGAACGTTACACATCGGCCACCGAATTAACTGCGGACCTGATAAATTACTTGGCTGGCTACCCAGTGAGCGCAAGAAACCCGGGGCGGCTTCAGCGTAACCTTAAATTTCTGCGCCGAAACCTTGTTGCTGCGATCAGCACTGGGGTCGCAGCGCTACTCGTCGCTGTGACTGTTGCCTTCTACACCCATCAACTGGCAGACCAAAGAGACATTGCTCGATCCGCGGCAACTCAAGCGCGTCTTGAGACAGCGCGAGCCGAACACGTATCAGATTTTCTGGTTGATTTGTTTCGCGCCACCCAGCCCGATGGTCCAGCAGATCAATTACCCACCACCGCGGATCTGCTAGATCTTGGTGCCGAACGGGCATTGGACCCTACCACTGCGCCGGCTGAAGAGCGGCTAGGCATGTTGTTTGTTATCGGCAGAGTATATTTGGAACAGGGACGCTTTGACCAAGCCCGCCCGTTGCTTGGCGCCGCAGTCCAGCTGACTCGTGAGTTCGACCCGCCCCAGCCTGACCAGCTAGCCAATGCCTTGACAAAGCACGCCTACCTAGACTCGCGCGAAGGGAACTTACTCGACGCAGAAACGCGCCTAAAGGAGGCCCAGGCTTTGGTCGATGGCGTCGACGAACACCTGGAAATTTGGGCAACAACAGTGGTTGATCGCGCCTGGGTGGCAAGCATGGATAGAGACAATTTGCGCGCGGCCAAAATCCTAAGTCCGTTGATCGACCTAGTGCGGACACGACCAGAAATCGATCCCGACACGAAATATCGCGCTCTCCAGCGCTTAGCCAGCATCCATCAAAAACTCAACAACTTAGAATTATCAGCCCAACTGCGCGCCGAATCCGAACCTTACTTACTGAGCGTCTATGACGTGGACAGCTTGACCTATGCAATTTTTGTGGCTAATTCCTCAAACTTAGAACACCGCATCGGACGCTTCCAATCAGGCATTGAGATGAACCGAAGAGCACTAGAATTGTATGACCGTATCTATGTTGGGCAACCGGTTGTCTACCGCGCTGTTGGGCGCCGCAATTTGGTCCGCAAACTGATCACCGCGGGCCAATTCGAGCAGAGTCTAGAGGAATTGTCGGCATCCACCGAGGAACTGGCAAAGGTTTCCTCTTTGTCGACTGAAGATGACCCCCAGCACCATTTCTACTACGGCGAGATGATGATTTTGATGCGACGTTGGTCTGAAGCCGCAGACTACATCTTACGGGCACGGGCACTGTTCATCGAAAGTGAAGATCCCAGTAAATCCTTTCTTAGGTCTATCAATACCATGGGGGCATGGGCCGTTTGCCAAGACCAGGGCTCGGACTTGGACCGAATTCCCAGCGTCGCCCGTGATGCGTTAATGACCGACCCCCTGACCATGGGAGGCACCGCTGAGGCACGGATCCGCGCAGCACGAGCGTGCATACACTGGCGTGAGCAACGCCTGGATAACGCACTATCAGAAATTGACTTGGCATTGGCGCTGGTTGATGCCCCAGGGGCACTGTTGGAAAGGGCCGAACGCATGATGCTCCGCGGCCGCATTGTTCACAGCCAGGGAGATCATTCTGCAGCTATCACTCAGGCCCAGGACGCAATTGCCTTGTTCGTCTCAGCAGGCTTAACCGACCACCCCAATAGCGTTGCCGCACGACGTTTCAGGCAGACGCTGGCAACACCTTAATGTCGTCGCAGATGGCGTGGGTTACTTCGAATGGAGACCAGGTTTGGGGTCAGGCTTGAGGTTAGCCTGCAACAACCTCAAACCACTCGCAGGCGATCCGCGGCAAAATTCTCAAACCGGGTGTACTGACCGAGAAAAGTCAGCGGAACCATCCCGGTAGAGCCGTTTCGCTGTTTGCCGATGATGATCTCCGCTTTGCCTTTATCCGGACTGTCTTCGTTGTAAACCTCATCGCGGTAAATGAAGGCAATCACATCAGCATCCTGCTCAATGGAACCTGACTCTCTGAGGTCCGCCATCACTGGGCGTTTGTTTGGTCTTTGCTCAAGGGCCCGGTTCAGCTGGGACAGAGCAATCACCGGCACATGCAGCTCTTTGGCTAACGCTTTGAGCGAACGAGAAATCTCGGCGATTTCATTAGCCCGGTTTTCACTGCTACCGGGTACCTGCATCAACTGCAAATAGTCGATGACGATCAAACCCAGATCATGCTCTCGTTTTAGACGTCGTGCCCTAGCCCGCAGCTCGGTGGGTGACAACGCGGGGGTTTCATCGATGAAAATCTTGGTATTAACCAGCATATTCATGGCAGAGGTGAGCCGCGGCCAGTCATCATCATGCAAATTACCGGTGCGAAGACGCTGTTGATTGATCCGCCCCAAGGAAGACAGCAGTCGCATGACCAGCTGATGAGAGGACATCTCCATAGAAAAAACAGCTACGGTGGCGCCACCGGAAATCGCTGCGTGTTCGGCAATATTCAAAGCAAAACTCGTTTTGCCCATGGCCGGCCGGCCGGCCACAATAATCAGATCGGAGGGTTGAAGACCGGCGGTTTTCTCGTCCAGGTCATTAAAGCCGGTGGCAATACCGGTAATATTGCCGTCCATTTCGGTCAGATATTCAATCTGTCGAAAGGCCTCTTTCACCCCTTCCCTGACGTGTTCAAAGCCGGCTTGCTGGCGGGACCCTTTATCGCGAATGTCGAAGACTTTTTTCTCCGCCACTTCCAGCATTTCTGCACTGCTGCGACCTTCTGGATGGAACGCATCGCCAGCGATCTCGTGGCTGACGTCGATCAACTGTCTGAGAATCGATTTTTCCCGAACGATTTTTGCGTAAGCCTTGATGTTGGCTGCACTGGGCGTATTGTTGGCCAACGAGATGACGTAGCCTGCCCCACCCACCTGGTCGGTGAGCTCATTGTTTTCAAACCATTCACCCAAGGTGATGGCATCACAAGGTTGATCGTTTTGTCGAAGTTGGGCGATGGCCCTAAAGATGACTCGGTGATCACGGCGGTAAAAGTCATCCTCCGTGACCAGGTCAGCAATTTGATCCCAGGCATCTGAGGTGAGCATTAAGCCACCCAGCACCGCCTGCTCGGCATCCACCGAATGGGGTGGAACCTTTATTGACTCGACGTTAGCGGCCATCGATTAGTTCCGAACGGCCGCCTCGACAAGGATTCGGGCCGGCAAACCAAGCCCCATAGCTGTCAGATCGAGGTTGATCGCCCTGCGGCCACCTGCCCCGCTGCTTGTCGTCCGAAGCCTCCCTCAGACGCACCCGGCTAGGTTTCGTCGCCGGCCACAATCAGCGTAATCTGCGCGTCCACTTCGGCGTAGAAATGCAGATCGATGGGGTATTCACCGGCCTGGCGAATTAAGCCTTCTGAAAGGAGTACTTCCTGCTTATCTACGGCAAAACCGGCTTGGGTCAACGCATCGGCGATTTCCCGAGTGCCAACCGAACCGTAAAGCTTGCCTTCAGAGCTTGAGTTGGCGTGAATGGTAATGGTTTGACCATTGACCGCATCACGCCGGACCGCTGCTGCCGACTGCCGTTCGGAGGCGCGAGCTTCAAGCTCAGCACGCCGCGCTTCAAACTGTTCGCGGTTGTCCTTGGTAGCGGGGACCGCTTTTCCCTGGGGCACCAGAAAGTTTCGTCCGTAGCCGGCCTTTACATTGACCACGTCGCCTAGGACGCCCAGATTCTGAATGTTCTCCAGCAGAATCAATTCCATTGTCTCGCCTCTTCGTTAACTGTATCCAGGCTTGCGCCTGCAACTTTGTCAAAAATCTCGTTATTACTCTATCTATCGAGCCCGTTTTCCTCGACAGATTATTCGTCCTGCGGCGGATTCTCACCGCCTCTCCCGCCATTGGGCGGTCGACGAAAGTCCACATATTCATTCAGCATGCCGGCCAAAGGAAACAACAAAAACAAGGTGTTGTTGCCTATAAGGGTCATCGCGCAAAGTACGTACGCTGCCCAAATCCAACCGCGCCCTAACTCATATCGGGCGACCAACCAGTGAATCAGCGAAAACGCCGGTATCAACCATACATAAAGCAACACTGCGGCCACACTCAAGGCCATATCCAGTCCTGCTGCGGCGGCGCCCATAAAAGCCATCGCTGACATCAATGCCAGTGGCCTGCCCAGCTTAAGAAGTCGAAACTCCTGCTGGAACCCGCTCGGATTGACCAGTCGCGCCTGCCAGCTTCGCGCCCAAAACAATCCAGTGATCAACATCAAAAAATAAATGGCGAAAACCTGTCCTGTGACACCTCGCCACTGCAGTCTTGCGCTCATCGTTTCCAGCTGCTGAGCCAAATCACTTCGATCTGATTGGTTTGCAGCCTGTATTAGCTCATCGAAAACCCCACGCCAAAAGGCTTCCGGGCTTTCAATACTCAACCAAAACGCTAACAATCCAACAACCGTCACCGCGGTGGCGGCCCAAACCGCAACTGACAAGCTACGAGTTTGCTCCAGCGACCAGGCAACCATCACACTGGCTGCCAGGAAACAACCTGGCAACAATAAGCCGTCACCCGGTGGAAATCCCATCGACGCGACAATCACGCCCAAAACGAACAGTCCACCACCCGCCGCAACTACGCCCTGGCTTAAGCCTTTGCGCAGAGTCACAAATCCTGCCACAGCACCGCAAAATACATAGGCCAAAGGCAGAACAATAGCCAAAATCAGCCCCAGCGCCACAACCATTATAGCGGTGACCCGACTGCGATCGATTAACGGCACCAGCAAGGGTTTAATCTCGCATCACAATCAGGCCGTAAAATACTCGGCTATTTGCGCCATCGATGATCTTGCCGAAAAAGCCGCGCTCGGCTTTTTCGGCCATCACTTAATGGTTGTCAGTATAGGGAAGCAGCGCCAGGTAACGGGCTCGCTTCACGGCGGTGGCCAACTGACGCTGATATCGAGCCTTGGTGCCAGTGATTCGGCTTGGCACGATTTTTCCAGACTCGCCCACATACTGCTTCAAAGTCGCCAGATCTTTGTAATCGATCTCTTCAACACCATCGGCGGTGAAACGACAAAATTTTCTACGTCGAAAAAAGCGCGCCATGATCAGGCCTCCGTCTCAGTTTCGTTATCACCAGCAGCGTCCGCTGCCGGCGCGTCAGCGTCTACAGCAGGTTCACCGTCGCTATCGGCTGCGACTTCCGCCTCTCCACCTTCAGCGTCAGCTTCTTTGGCTGCCTCAGCCGCCTTTTCCGCATCAGCAACGGCCTGAGCTCGCGCCGCTGCACTGGCCGCCTGGCGTTCAGCTTCGACTTTCTCGCGCTGGTCTTTCTCTTCCTTGGCTTTCAGCATCAAGGACGACTCGGTCACCGGCTCGTTGCGACGGATCACCATATTTCGCAACACTGCATCGTTAAAACGAAATGCGGATTCGATTTCTGCCAGAATTTCAGCGGTGCACTCGACGTTCAGCATCACATAGTGAGCTTTGGCAAGTTTCTGAATAGGATAAGCCAGCTGGCGACGACCCCAATCTTCCAAACGATGGATGGTGCCGTTGCCGCCTTCGATGATGCCGCGATAACGTTCCACCATCGCAGGCACTTGTTCGCTCTGGTCCGGATGGACCAGGAACACGATTTCATAATGTCTCATTGTGTGTCCTTTCGGTTTTCACCCCCCGCAAACTGTTTCTCGGATTATTCCAAGTAAAACAACTACGGTGGAGCAAGGAATCAGGCCAAATCCCACGAAAACCCTGTGGGGGTCAGCCAAGCCGCGCGATTTTACGCGCTGAAGGGGCTATGTTGCAAGTACCCGCCAGCAGGCGGCCAGGTTGCGGCAACAGGCCGTCAGGCTAAGGTAAAACTCTCGCCACAGCCGCAAGCCTCGCCGGCCTGAGGGTTATCGAATACGAATACCCGGTTTAGCCCTTGAGTGACAAAATCAATTTGGGTTCCATCCAGCATGGGCAACAGTTCTCGCCGCACCACCAACTGGACATCGTCCTGGGCGAAGATCACGTCATCGGCGTCGTTGGTCTCATCGGCAAAGGACACCTCATGGGCCCAGCCCGAGCAGCCGGTTCGAGTCAGCTCCAAGCGCAGCATATTGTGCCCCTGAGCCGCGGTGTATCGGCGCACATGGGCCAAGGCTGCGGGGGTTAATTTGATGCCCGTAGGTGACGGGGACACAGCAGAATTTTCCATGGAGACTAATATGCGTCCTCTGGCAGCCCGGTTCAAGCGTTGGACGCACGCTTTGCCAGGGGGCCATGACGGTGTCAGTCGGACCAAAAACCGCTAACTGGCCACTCGGGTATGCCACCGACCTATAGGACGCTGGTATCATCTGCGCCCAACTGGAGCGAAAAAACAGGAATACCTTGTCCGTGACCACTCAGCTATCCATTCGCGAATTACTTGCCGGCCAACTGGCCACTGAAAACCCGGTAACCGTAAAGGCTTGGGTTCGAACTCGACGGGACTCTAAAGCCGGCTTTTCTTTTCTACAGCTATCTGACGGCTCCTGTTTTGGCGCCATCCAGGCGGTGGTCGATGCAGACCTGGCTAACTACGCCAGCGAAGTCCAGAAACTAACAACAGGCTGCTCGGTAATCGTCACCGGTAAGCTGGTAGAGTCCAAAGGCAAAGGCCAATCGGTAGAAATTCAAGCCTCTGAGGTTGAAGTACTGGGTTGGGTTGAGGACCCTGATACCTACCCAGTGTCACCGAAAAAGCATAGTTTTGAATATCTGCGAGAAGTGGCTCATCTGCGCCCGCGGACCAACACGTTTGGCGCGGTCACCCGAGTCCGCCATGCGGTAGCCCAGGCCATTCACCGATATTTTCACGAACAGGGCTACTTCTGGGTCAACACCCCAATTATTACCGCCAGCGACGCCGAAGGGGCGGGAGAGCTATTTCGCGTCAGCACCTTAGATCAAGCAAACCTGCCGCTCACCGACGATGGTGCGGTTAACTACCAGGAAGACTTCTTTGGCCGCGAGACCTTTCTAACCGTTTCCGGACAGCTGAACGTGGAAGCCTACTGCCTGGCGCTCAGCAAGGTATACACCTTTGGCCCCACCTTTCGGGCGGAGAATTCAAACACCTCCCGGCACTTGGCGGAATTTTGGATGATCGAACCGGAAATCGCTTTTTCCGACCTGACGGATCTTGCCAATCTATCGGAGGATTTTCTGAAATACGTGTTTGCCGCGGTGCTGGACGAGTGTCCAGACGACATGGATTTCTTTCAAAAGAACATCGAAAGCAGCGCCATTAAGCGCCTGGAGCAAATCCTTAAAGGGGATTTCGCTCGCATGGACTATAGCGAGGCCATTGAGCTACTGGGCAAAGTACAAAAGAAATTTGATTATCCAGTGAAATGGGGTTTAGACCTGCAAACTGAGCACGAACGGTTTTTGAGCGAGCAATATGCTCGACGCCCGGTTGTGGTGATGAACTACCCGGTAGAAATTAAGGCCTTTTACATGCGCCTTAACGATGACGAAAAGACGGTGGCGGCGATGGACGTCTTAGCCCCTGGTATCGGCGAGATAATCGGCGGATCTCAAAGGGAAGAGCGCCTGGACGTATTGTCCCGACGGATGACGGAGCATGGCATGGACGTCAATCAATACAGCTGGTTCCTGGATCTGCGTCGCTACGGCACCGTTCCCCATGCCGGATTTGGGTTGGGATTCGAACGACTAGTGAGCTACATCACTGGCATGCAGAATATTCGCGACGTGATCCCCTACCCTCGAGTGCCGGGCAATGCCGACTTCTGATTGACCTAAGCGTCACTATTCCAATGAATAGTCAAACGCCCGACACCAAGGTGTCATGACATCAATGACCGGTGCCAGCTGGTCACGGTAATTGCGCCAGCGAAAACTGGAGCTGGAATAAAGGGGCTGGGTGACTTGATGATAGCTGGGTGTATTGATCAGCCCACGAGACTTGGCGTGTTTAGTGTGATCAAGGACGGCGTCAGTCCAATTTAGGTCCAGAAAGGCCAGCAGTTCACGCATCAGTGGTTCTGGCGTTTGCACCAGCGACTCGTACCGTACCTCATGCAGGTTCAGCGGCAACAGCCGCTGATATTGCTGAAACAGTGACATCACCTTGTGGTACACCCCAGCCACACCCTCTATTTGGGTGTAGTGCAGCATGAATCCAGACATCGTAAAGTCCTGCATGAAGCAGCTCAAGACAACGTCCAGTGGATGGCGCAGCGCAAACACCACTGGGGCACCGGGGAACAGGCGCTGAATCAAACCCAAATGCATGGTATGCAGCGGCGATTTGTCGATTAGCCGTTGTCCCTGCGTTGGCGCATGACCGGAGAGCCGGCGAGCTTCGTCCCAATAGAATGATCGCCATTGCGCCAGCTGCTGGGGGCCGGCCGATGCCAAAGCGCTCGGATATTCACCCATGTATCGGATCAAACCGTTAATAACCGGCAGCTCTTCCATCACTAACGCATCAGGGTGAGCCCCAACCATAGTGTCCAGCAATGTGGTGCCCGAACGTTGAAAGCTAACCACAAAAGCTGGCATCGGTTCGGTTAGCGGCTGGTCGGACCAGTCGGCGACAAATCCTGTGGAATAGGTTGCGGCCAAGCCATCCAATGCAGGCAAGATGATATCCGGCCGGGAGTCACTGCGTTGCCATTG
>CAZLJY010000090.1:0-17358 GCA_964559945.1 uncultured Gammaproteobacteria bacterium
TTCCAAGCCCGTACGGACCCAACACAATAATATGGTATCCATATTGGGTCCGTACGGGCTTGGAAATTTCGCCAATGGAACTTAAGGAATAGGACGCCGCTTCGAAAGCCGGAACCATCATCCCCGGAGTAATTTTGGAATATCGCCCGCTATTTTGCGCTCTGGCGGGATCTTCAGAAAATTTCTCAACCGCCTGGTCAAAAGAAAGTTCTCCGGTCACTAATTGTTGGTGGACTTTGTTGGCCAGGCGGAAAGCATCCGCGGGGGATCTGCCATTGCTACCGATTAATACATGGCGCACCGACACGGTGGCCGGGGTCACAAACTCGTCCGGGTGGGCCTGGTAATAGTCACGTGCCTGGGCAGCGAAATCCGGTGTGGGGATGGCGTTGATGGCATTTTTCAACGCCAGAGTTATGAGGATCTGGCGTCTCGCTTCCGCAGTCAAACGCTCAAGGTCAAGATAGGCCGGTGGCGCTGCAAGAACGGGTGAGACCATGGCCCTTCGGACAAGCATCGTTTCTAATGTGTTACCGATACGTTTTGGGCTATCAAAGACCCCAGCTCGAACATCCTCTGGGAGTTGTAACGCCATCGCGTCTATATCTTGCAGGGTTAAGGTTGCATCACCCAGCGTAGCAATAGGCGTAGTCGGCGCGTATGTGCGGTCTTGCGCCGTAGCAACAGCGCTGACAAACAAGAGCGCCAAAAACAGGGAAAATTTCGTCATAGCCGTGGTTTGTATGAAAGATCCCATAATACGACAACGGCCCGGCGGATAGTTCCACCGGGCCGTATATTTTGACGAATGACCTAAGGGTTAGTTGAGGCGTCGGGGTCTGCCTAAGAATGCACAGATTGCGCCGTCGTTACAGGCATTGGCGCCTGATGGAATCGTATGCCGGACATTGAGGTAATACACTTCTCCAGACGTCAATGAGCAGGCATTTCCTTCGCCGATGATGGTCCCGATGACAGCGCCTTCGGAACCCGAACTGGACAAGCAAGCAGCATCGGTATAACCGATTCCAGAGAAATCGCCCGGGCAGCGGCTGACGCTGACTTGGGTGGCGTTGCCATTGGAAGGCCCGCCTACCCAGGTCATGGACCAAATTCTTCCGGGCTCATCGTTGGTGATAAACGGCATCGCGACGTACTGGTTAACGGGAATGAAAACCGATGCTTCGTTAGACCCAGGATATTCGCCCCAGACTTCTTCGTAATTCCTCTTTGGCTGGCCATTGGGAGGGTTACTGGCAAAATCTTGAAAGATATTGAAAGGCAACATTCGGCCAGTCGGTGTACTGCCGCAAAATGCCGGTGGCGCAGGGAATCCATCGGCGCCTACCGGTCCTCCACCTCCACCGCCGCCATTGACGGTGACCCCGACCTGATCAGAGCCGCCGGCATTTTGGCAGCTTAAAGCGTATGTAGTGGAGCCATTGGGTGAATAAGTGCCTGAACCTCCACTGGGTGAGTTTCCTACGTCGCTGATCCAATCGGCAGTGCCGCCAGTGGCGTTGCAAGTGGTGATTCCCGGTAAAAATCCGGCAACGCTCCAAGAGACGTTGATGGTCTCCCCTGCCTCGATGGTTTGGGGGGTGACGGTGACAGTGACATCCAGGGCGCCTCCCGGGGTGCCAAAACAATCGGGCAGATTGTTTTCATCGGGATCAATGGTCAGGTTTCCTGTCGCGGGATCGACAGTGACCGAACTGTTCGCCTGCAGTGGAACGGCGCAGGGTCCATCATCAAGAGTCAAGACAACGTCTTGCGCAATAGAGGGCTGCATCAGGATGCATGCAGCAGCGACGCTGGTCAGCGTTGCTGCCAGGCGCGGCATAAATAGGTGGATTTTCATTATTTGTTAGCCATTGGCGATAGATTCATAGCATTACAGGCAAACCATTAACGTTTAGTAAAACGCCTGTTAGAAGAAGATTAGCATAGTGCATTGATTAGACGCGTATATGAGTGATTTCACCCAAACAAAAAAAAGAGGGGGCCATTTGGCCCCCTCTTAAGACATCACTGTCTTTGGGTTCGAACTTAGCTGCCCACAATAGAGCGGCTAGCACGATGACCAAACAGGCCAGCGTAGTTCGACAGTACTGAGTTACCAGCCGCATCAGCCAGCGTACCGTTCTGCACCACTGTGATCTGGAAACCAGTCACAGGCAGACCTGAGTAAATGTCACCGTCGCTAGACGTGTAGGTGTGACCAGGATCTGAGGTGAAGTTGATCTGTCCCCAACCATTTTCAAAGGTTGAGCCAGTCACGGTTTCGGTAGAGATGTTCCGAGCGTTAGGAGAACCCAAGATCGAAGACGTCGTGTTGGTAGCGAGGTCTTGGTTCCAGGTTACAACCTGAGCTTCGTAGCACAATACCGGTACGAGCGGGTTAGCTGGATCGAATGGCGAGAAGTTCACCTGACCAGGAGCCTGGCCTGGGTCACCTTCTTCACGATCGTAGAAGCTGATTCCGATTTGCTCACAAGATGCACCGTCAGCGATGGTATCGCCGTCGAAGTCATCGGTGAACGGAGGAATAGCCGGCAATGGTGACGTGTTCACGTAGAAACGCTTGGTCGGGAAGGTGTTAACCCACTCGGTCGCGCCGTTCAGTGCAGAGTCAATCGCGTACTCATTGAAGATGTTGTTGTGCATGTACACAGCACTTACTGCATCTACAGGACCAGGATTTCCTAACAGAGAATCCCAATCAGAGGTCACGATACGGCCGTTATCAAACACGATAGATTGAACGGTCGTTGCATCACCTGTGGTTCCAGAGGTATCTGCCTGGTTCAGGGTCGGCAATTCCGAACCTGGATCAGCGTGCAGAGTAGCCGGACCACCGTTGGTGCCAGTGCCTGCGGTAGGATCAAAGAACGCTGCAATAGCGTCAGCGTTGTAGCCTACTTGGGTACCGTTCAGTACGTTGATGATAGAGGCAGAACCGAACAGACCACCTTCTGGTGAACGAAGATCGGTATCAGCTCCACGAGAACCGGTAGCGTTCCACACACCACCAAAGATCCAAGCACTTACCAGCGCGCCGCAGTTTGCGGGCAGGCCATCAGCACCGTGGATAGCAGCAGCTTCCAATCCGGTAACGTCTGCATCAACCAGCTCGTCAACAATACCCATCTCGATCACTTCAAAGTGACCTTCACGGGTACGCTCTGGAGAGTTATCGACACCGTCGAACTCATCAAAACGAATGGTCTTAAAGTTAACAAACGGAAGGTTCGTACCTAGCAGACCGTCGTTCTGGGTAAAGAAGGAAGGAACTGTGCAAGACCGGTCAGCCGTTGCAACAGCAGCCAGACCACTGTCATCGCCATCAGGGTCGGTAACAACACCGGTCCAAACGTCGAACGGAGACAGGTACAAGTTAAAGTCAAGCACTTCGCGAGAGTTCTTAGAATCTACGAAGCGAACCTTGACGGCCTTCACGTCGTTGGTGGTGTTGACCACTGAAAGCAGTGTGTCATTGCCGCCATTAACGGTGTAGTACGGATAGATGAGAACTTCACCCAACCCGTCAGGATTCAAGTTTACAGCGTTAGCAATACCAGCGAGACCGGCGATACCACCGATTCCAGCCAGCACGGCATTAGTTAAGGTATTTCTCTTCATCACAACACTCCTAAAACAAAGTACAGGGCGACTTTGATTTCAATTTACTGACAATAATTGCCAACTTTTATGCTTACTATAGGCAAGAGCGACGCCATGGTACGACAAAGAACCCAGTGACGCAATCCCCTACACGGCGGCATTCTACCACCATTCTCTTACTGTTTTGGCACGTAAAACCACTGATCTTTTTGCAAAATCCAGTTTTCATGAACCATTTTTGTGGATTCAAAGGGTTTAGCACCAGGCACTCTAGGTTGTACCTTATAGTCCAGCGCAATGCGAGCTTTACAGGTCTCCGGCTCACAAGGCCCCACATTCTCAACTTTTGCGCCCAACCAAGGAATTGTCCGACTGCTCATGGCCCGCAGGAACAACTCCTCGCTGTTCACGCTGCGATAGCCTGGCGAGTAGTATTGATAAGCTGCGGCATATTCGCCAGCCACCAGCAAATCCCATTTGGCGGCAACCCGTTGCTCCAATGTCTGGGGTTTGGGCGCCATAGAGGCGCAACCCGTTAGTAGTGCCAGCACCACTGCGGTCAAAAGTAGTTTCATTAAGCGATCACCCTCCACGTTTTTCATTGGCCAACCATATCCAGGTCAAATTTCTTCATTCCTTTCATTTGACTGCGGTATTGCTCACTCACATCTCGCGCTTCCGCCATGTTGGAAACCACCGTGGGTTTGATCACCACTAACAGCTCCCGATTACTAACATTACGAGTTTTACGCCCAAACAGTGGGCCCACCACTGGCAGGCGATTGAGCACGGGCAAGCCGGACTGACCACCGGTGTCCGTAGTCCTGATTAAACCGCCAAGGACAATGGAATCACCGCTTTGAACCGCAATCTCAGTATCTAGTCGGGTCTGGTCGACAGCCACGTTGCCGTTGTTGTCTGAGGTCGACTCGCCCGCTGGGGTACTGACCTCTTGACGAATTTCCATAAAGACCAGACCACCAGGGTTGACCCGTGGCACCACGTTCATGGTCACACCGGTATCTCTGAACTGCACTCGAGTTGTCGCCAGGTCATTGCCGGCGCCGGTGTTAAACACCGGCGAATTCACCGGAATCTGGGTACCCACATTGATATTGGCCTCGCGATTATTCAGGACCAACATTGAAGGAGCTGCCAGCGCGCTGACGTTGGTTTCTGTCTCCAAGGCATCAATCATCGCGCTTACATCCAACCCAGTAATGCTGTAATTGAATCCGCCGCCACCCAAACTACCTGCTCGGTCACTACTCAAGCTCCCACCCGAATCAAAGATTCCTTTATTGGTAGAGGTGTCTGGATCTACCGTGCTGCCAACACTGTTTTCGAAAAACCATTGCACGCCGTATTCCAGGCCATCGGTCAACTGCACTTCGTAAACTTTGACCTCTACCAATACCTGCAAAGGCTCGGTATCCAGCTTCTTGATCGCACTGAGCACCGCATCGTATTGAGAAGGTGTCGCTCGCACTAACAAAGAGTTTTGCTCCTCCACCGCAGTGATCCGGATATCTTCACCATCCACCAGAGCCACCCCGCCATCACGGCTATTATTTGCGTTGGGGGCAGACTGGCCAGCGTTGTTTCCCCGGTCCCGCCGATTGCTTTCGCGATCTCGACGGGAATCATTAATTGAGGTTATTTCGCCGGTTTGTAGACCTGGGGCAAAGGGATCGGCAGTGCCTCGTCGCCCCTGGGATGAGGAAGATGAGCCGCCGCCGAATACATCATTTAAGGTATCGGACAGATCGGTCGCCTTCACATTTTTTACCTTGTAAACGTATAGGCGGACGCTTGCGCCCTCTGCGCCGCCTCGATCAAGCCGATCAATCCACTCAGACGCGGTATCTAGATACTTGACCTGGGGAGTGATCACAACGATGGCATTTAGGCGCTCCACCGCCAGGAATCGAAACATACCCGCCAATGGCGTGCCAGCACCTTCGCCGAAGACACTTTCCAGCTCCGTCACCACGGTTGCCGCCTCGACCCGCTGGATCGTGTAGATACCCACCGACATACCGGCCAGCCAATCCACATCGAAGATATCAATGGTTCGCTGATAGTTGGCCAATTCTTGGCGGGTACCAGCAAGCACCAACAAACCGCGAGGGTTGTCCACCGCAACAAACGCTGGATCCCGCGCATAGGGCGCTAACAGCTTCTGCATTTCTACTGGGGCAATGAACTGCAAGGGAAAAACCCGCACTTCGTAGCCTTTTTGACCGGTCGCCGATGCGGTGGTGGGGACTAATTGTCCTTTGATAACGTTGGCCAGGGGCATAACGTTGTAGCGGCCATCAAAATAGGCCAAGGCGGCGTTGTTCCAGCTCAGCAACATTTCCAGCACTGCCAAAGCCTGCTCCTGGCGGATGGGTTTAGCGGTGGAAAACGTGACCGTGCCACTGACCCCGGGGGCAATCACATAGTTTTCGGCCAGCAGGTCGCCAAGAATGGCCTTGACCACTTCCTGCAGAGGTTGGCCTTCAAAATTAAACACCACCTCACCTTCCTCGTCAGATTCGGTGGGTCGGCGGGCGGCCGCTTCCTGATCGAAAAATTCGCCCGTACCGCGGAACAATTGGGGCCCCGGGGCGGATTGATCATCAGACCCGTCATCGCTCTGTACTTTGGGTGCAGGCACGTTGCCACTGGACCCGGATCCAACGGCGCTTGTCGTTGGCCCGACCTGCTCCAACGACTTGGCGCTTTGGTCAATCAGCGTGTCCTGGGCGGCGCAGCCGGCTAGCAGCGTAAGCGCAGCCAACACTGGCGTCAGGGGCGAAAAAATTCGGGTGGCGTGATTATTCATTCTCTTCATCCAAGTTGGCCTCGGCGCGACGCCGTTCAGCTTCTTCCCTGAGTTGTGCCCGTCGTTCGGCAACCCGGCGGCGAATCTCTTCGGCTCGGGCCGCGCGATCTGAATCGGTATCTGCGGCGGCGGGCGCGGCATTGTCGCCAGGCTCGCCCTCTGTTTTGTTGGTTTGCGTGACCACGTTGCGCCGGGGCGGAGGCGCAGCACCCCCTTTCAGCGCCTGGGTAAAGGTCTCAAGCTTCACCTCAGCGGTTCCCTGGCTGCCACCGCTAAACACCAGCCGGCGGGGCTCTATATCGGTTAAGGTCCAATTGGCCTGCTCGCCGTCCAATGCCATCCCCACCTTCATCCGCAGTGATTCTTTGCTGACGTTGTTGGTCACCATAGCCAGCTGGGTGGTAGGTGTGATGATGATGCCAGTCACCGCCACGTTCAGCTCCACATCCGGTATTTCCGGCCCATCGCCACCGTCTGGATCATCACCGTTGTCCACGCTGATCACCCGGGGCCGCCGATCGTCATTGAACAGCGGACGCTGAATAACTTCAGCGTAAGTGTCATAGGCGGGCAGCTGAAACTCCTCACTTGCACCAGCAGCAGCGGCGGCCGGTGTGGCAGCAGCCTGCGACGGCGCCGGTCGAATCCCCTGCCCCAGCCCCATCCACAGACCAACAATGCCGGCGCCCAGCAGGGCACAGGCAGCAAGCAGGACAAGAAAAATCGCGTTAGCGGGTTTCATATCAGGATCTCAAATAGCCGGAGAGGTCAAATCGCACGTCGAGGACCTGCTGCTGAACGGTCTCGCGCCCCTGACGGCGGCGGGTAATCTGGCGATAAATGCTCACGTTGTCCAGAAAAACGTAGGGCGTGCCGTTTTCCAGGTGGTAAATGATATTGCTCAGGTCCTCCACCTCACAGCGTAGGCGGACCTTATTGGTTACCTGCTCAAAACGCTGTTGAACACGTACCCGCATATTTTGATTGGAAATCACCTGGCACTCTTTCTCACTGCCGTGGGTGCGAATCATCTCTTTTAAGCGATTGGTCAACTCCGCTGAGCCCAGACTGGTGTTTTGTGCTTGGAGGAAGAAATCAGCCTCGTTTTGCTGCTCCCTAACTTGGGTCAACTGGCGCTGCAGGGCCGGACCCTGATCTAGCAACCCCTGAAACCTTGCCTGGGAGACTTTCAGTTGCTCCACCTGTCCATTGAGTTCCGCCTGGCGCTCAAAATACCAGCGAAAACCCAGCCAATAGACCAGGATCAATGCCACCACCACCAGCATCCAGGCCAGCGGCTTTTGACGACTCTCATCCGGCAGCAGCTGGGCCATTGTTGCCTCCGTTACATTCGACAAATACTTCGATGGTAAAACGCTCTTTGCCGGATTTGGCATCCGGGGTAAACGCCCCTTTGGGCGCCGGGTCCTTCAGACAGGGGTCCTCTCCGAGCAAACTGATTAACGCTGAGGCCTCAGTGGCCTGACCGGTTAGCTGGATTTTGCCCTGGGTAATCTGCATGCGCTGAATCCACACATCATCGGGCATGGAGCGAGTAATCGACTGCAGCACGTTCATCACCACCGGGTTGGTGGTTTTTCGCTCGCCAAGAAACGACGCCGCTTCCCGCGCCTCTGACAGCTCGTTGCGCAAGGCAGCAACAGTCCGGGCCTCAACCTGGGCCTCGTTGGTACGGGCTTGGAATTGATCAATCGACCGCTGTTTGGTCACTAAAGACTGCCACATCAACCCATACATCAGCGCGATCATTAGCGCTGCCAACGCCAAGTTGATTTTTAGCTGTCGCCGATCCACCTTGGCACGCTGCTCCCGGGGCAAAAGGTTGACGCCCATCAGAGCCATGGAATCGTTGTCGCCCGTCAGCGCGACATCCACACCATGCAATTGCACGCCGCGATCCGCCAAGCCCTTGTGCATACGCTCAAGGGTGACCCGCGGCACGGCAACCAGCTCTACCCGCAGATGGGCACCCTGGCGTTGCACCACTCGGTAATCGAAATACACCTGGTCGGCAGAAAATGGGGTGTTCTTGTCCATTTCGTAGGCTAGCACCTGGCGCAGGTTTTCCTCTGCGGCGGCAGGCACGTTGATCTGATGAACCAGCACTTCAGACTCATCCACTAAATAGCAAGCCTGGGGCGTTTCCCCATCAAAATCTGCTTCTGCGGCCTGCACGGTCTGGCGCGCAACGTCAAAGTCGTCCTCTAGACGAAACCGCCCCAGCTCCAGAGACTGATCGGTCTCTATCCCAGCTTCGCGCCACAACAGCACCTCATCACCCCTTAAGCGGGCGAGCATGCGACTGGAACGGGTATCGAAAAAACTGCGCGCACGGGGCGGCAAGCTGGCGATCAGCTGGGCCCTCCACCAAACCAGAAAGGCACCAAGCTGGCGAACCCAGGGCTGACTGCGTACGTTGTGAATAATGTTACTCAGCATTGATGCTGCCTATGAATCCTTCCAGCGGACAATCCGAAATGGTCTGCCCTGTACAGCGCCACCGGGGCGAATGGTGGCTTCTAGTTCCGCCCAGGCATCGTTTTCCAAGGTGGCTTTTACCCGAATACTGTAGGTATAACTACCTGCCCTAGCCACCGCCTCAGTGCCATCAGGCAGTACCGGCAGTGGGACCCCAAAATCTTCAATCTGTTCCCGCTGATCGATAAAATCAGTTGCCAGCTCCTCAGTCATGCCCTCGATGGTCATCAACACTTCCCGGGGTGCAAACGCCGGATCAGGGCGAGCACGTCCGGTGAAAACCGTAATGGCTGGCTCCAGCTTCAGGTAAAGCTCATAGTTGAAACCCATCACCTGCTGCAGCTCTGTCACGCTGGAAAACGGCCCATCTTTGGCGCCATAGGGGAAGTCGGCAGCCTCGTAGTCGTCATCCTCAGCGCCGTTGAGTCGCACCAGGTCATCGGGATCCCGCCAATCCAGCACCGCATCTACCAGCAGCTCCGCTTCCTCAACCTCCACACCCGCCGATTCAAATAACGCCGTAAGCAAGATCTCATCCGCGGTATTCAGGTCAATTTTGCCCGTCTCGTCAGTCACAGAGATCTCGACGTCTGCCCCCTCAAATTCCACCGAGTAGGTACGGCCGTCGGCGAACCAGCGAGACTCAAGATCCGGGTTACGCAATTCAAACACCGCCCGGTGAAGCCCCGCCTCAGCGGCGTACCAAGCGCGCGTGGTATCAAACAGATGTCGGGCCTGCAGATTTTCCGTGCGCGCCACCACCGCGAAGCTGCCAATAAGAATGGTCAGCAGCAGGCTAAGCCACATCACTATCACCAATGCTATGCCCCGTTGATGTTTCATAGGTCTGTGGTCCTGCGTACCGGGCGATCAGGGTCACGCGCTCGATTGGGCTGATTGGGAATAATGTTGCCACGAGACGAACTGCGCACAGCGGTCCCATCAATCAGCGGCGCAATTTCCAACGTTGGCCAGTTTAAGCGGCTGCCATCGGTCATCTCGAACTCCAGGCGAACCAGCAGCGGCGTGGAGGCGCCATCTTCCCATTCATCTAACCATTCTGTGGGCTCACCTTCATCGTCTACCGTGAGATACTCAAACCGGCCGCGTTCTATGCCCTCAAGTAAGATGGTCGGCTCGGTCTCGCCATCTTCCAACGCATCGCCGTCATCAAAACTTCCCAGTAAACGAAACGCAAACAGCAGTTCCTGACCCTTGGGGCCCGGACGCAGAGCCAACACCTGCTCATGGGGGCCGCCACGACTCAGATAGCCGGGCATGGGCGCAACAAAACGCATGGTGTCGTCGTCCCCCTCAAACAGCACCACCCCAAGGGTGTCTTCGTCGTCTTCCTCGCTCTTAAGGGCCAGTGGCAACATTCGGCTCACTTGAGTTCGCACAAACTGCTGCACGATCCGCAGGCGATTGGTTCGATCCACCAGATCTTCACCGCCGGCGACGGCGCGGGTACCTGACCTCAGCCCTTGGTATGCAAGGGTCATAATTATTGCCATCAGGGTGATAGCCATTAGTAGCTCAACTAAGGTAAAACCCAACTGACTTGCGTTACCGCGCGCCTGTTTTCGCCCGCTATTCATCCGCCGCGCACCGGTGTGGCCGATCGCAGAGTCTTGAAGATTGCTCGGCGTTGGCGGTCCTCTCCCCAAATCACTGCGAGCTCAACGTAGTACAAATCTACCGGAAAATTTTCTAAATCCGCTGACGCTTGATCTAGCAATTGATAGGGCTGAATCTCCAGGGTCCAACGGTATTGATCGTTAAATACCCCGTCCCAACTCCCTTCCTCAATGGGTGGGTCGATTCCGACGGAATCCATTCGAGTCTGCGCCCAAAGTGCGGCCTGGGTGTAGTCAGAGGAACGCACGATGTTACGTGTTGAAGCAGACATAATCCTGAGAGCCGCAGTAAACAACAGCGCAAAAACCACAAAAGCTGCTAAAACCTCCAGCAAGGTAAAACCCTGATTGGCGCGACGAGTCCTCACGAGGCAGCCCCATTGGTCAATGCGATTTCCCCAGTTAACCAGCCCACGCTGATTAGCCAACTTCGAGCCCCTGAGGTCAGCGTGATCTGGGCACCCGTCGAACTGCCATCAGGAAAAAACCGCACCTTTCCAACATTGCCTTCCAGATCGAACGCCGCCGTTTTCAAGGTGACATCCACGCCATCAGGCAACACGGTGGCCTCTTTGGTTGGCGGTCTGAAACTGCGTTTTTCAATATCGATTTCCAGGGTCTGCTCTTCACGTTTCACAATCGCCTGGCCACGCGTGTATCTAAGTGCGGTCAACAGGTCTTTGCCCGCCTGGCGGGTCTTGATTCCATCCAAATTTCGATAGATAGAGCCGCCCACCACGCTAACCAGCAGACCCATGATGACCATCACCACCAACAGCTCAACCAAGGAAAACCCTCCCTGGGTCCGCGTTGATGATGTCCACTGTTTTTGCAAGGTTCGGCTCAACTCAGTCCCAGTTACTAAGGTCTTTGGAGGTGCCATCGCCACCGGCCGAGCCGTCGTCACCGTAGGTGATCAGATCATATGCACCTTTTTCACCCGGCTTGCGGTAAATCCAGTCTTTGCCCCACGGATCCTTCAGCAGACTAGAAGACACATAGGGTCCGGCCCAATATTCCGCCTCCCCTGGCTGTTCCACCAATTCGTTCAACGATTCCGGCAATCTGCCAACATCTAAGGAGAACATATCGATGTTTTGCTGGAGCATCGCTAAGTGGGTCCGCGCTGCCTTGGCTTTGGCACCGCCTACTTTGCCAAAGACGTTAGGGAGCACCAAAGCAGAAAGCAGCCCTAGAATCACTAGCACCACCAAAATTTCCAGTAAGGTAAAACCCCTGGCATGGCGTCGATCAATATTGCGAAATTTTTTCATCTCACCTCTCCGTAAATCTCAAATTCAAACAAGATTGGTCACCTGAAGTATTGGCATCATGACCGCGATAATAATGCTGGCGATCAGCACCGCCAGGGCCAAAGTCAACATCGGAACCAATAACGCTAGCATTCGCTCAGTGGCTGTTCGAACCTCCAAATCGTAAGCATCGGCAACATCCACCAGCATTTCGTCCAGTCGACCCGTTTCCTCGCCGACACTGATCATCTGCAAAGCCAGCCGTGGAAATTCGTCAGTAGCGGCAAGTGCTTGAGCCATAGCACCACCGGTTTTTACCTGCTTGCTGGCCTCATCAACGGCCTCTGCCATCACAACATTTCCCAACACTGCGCGGCCAATAGACAAGGCATTGAGCAATGGCACACCGTTAGTCAACAGCGTGCCCACGGTCCGGGCCAGCCTGGCCATCTCAACTTTTCGAATGAGGTCGCCAACGCGGCTCATTTTTAGAAACCGCCGATCCCATTGACGACGTGTATCAATCTGGGCCATCTGGCGCTGCATAAACGCTGAGATCAGCAGAACGGCGCCGATAAGCAGCCACCAGTAATTTTGAATGACGCGACCGGAGCCCAACACCACCTGGGTCAGCAAAGGCAGATCCTCCCCTAGGTCCTCAAAAATTGGCGTGAACTGCGGCACCACATAGGCCAGAAGAACCATTAATGACCCAACCGCGAGGACCAGCAATATGGCTGGGTAAATGAGCGCTGACACGATGACATTTTTGAGCGCTTTCGAACGTTCCAAATATTCGGCTAAACGGGCCAGTGTGGTATCCAATGTGCCACCGGTCTCGCCGCCGCGAACCATATTGATATAAAGCCGGGAAAACACCCCATGCTGTTGTTCTAGCGCATCAGACAACGGTGCCCCGCCACGAACCTGGTCGCGAATGGCTTTGATGAGTTTTTGCAAGCCGTCACTTTCGCCCAGATCTTGAAGAATTTGAAGTGCCCGATCCAATGGCAACCCCGCACCCAACAAGGTTGACAGCTGCTGGGTCAGCATGCCGATTTCCCGGCTTTTGACCCGACTACCAGCGCCCAACATTTCGCCCAAAGAAAGCCCCAGGCCTTGGCCTGCTTCCTGGGCGGTAATAGGCACATTGCCCGCCTCCTGCAGCTTAGCAATGACCTCCACGCTGCTGGATGCCTCCATCTGTCCGGATAGGGTTTCGCCCGATGGCGAGACGGCTTTGTAACGGAAGGTTGGCATCAGGTTTCCTGAGTCACTCGTAGAACCTCTTCCACCGTCGTCAGACCTGACACACACTTACTCAACCCATCTTCATACATCGTGCGCATGCCTTCTTGGCGGGCCAGCTCATTAATTTTGGTCGCCTCGGCATGCTGCATCACCAGTCGACGAATAGGGTCGGTCATGCGCAAAAACTCTAAAATTGAGCTACGGCCGATATACCCTGTTGCGGTCTTCTCTGAGGGCTGCGGCCGGTAAAGGGGGATCGGTGTCTGATCGGTATAGCGGTGTAATTCCAACTCTTCAATGACCTCTGGCAGCGCCTCGTAAGCCTCCATAGAATCTGGGTCTAGCCGACGCACCAGTCGTTGAGCGAGTATTCCGCTGACCGTTGAGGTCAACAGGTAATCATCAACGCCCATATCCAGCAAGCGGGTAACCCCCCCTGCCGCATCGTTGGTGTGAATAGTCGACAACACCAAGTGACCGGTCAGGGCGGACTGGATGGCAATTTTGGCGGTTTCCAGGTCACGCATCTCACCAATCATGATGACGTCAGGGTCCTGGCGCACAATCGAGCGCAGGGCGTGGGCGAAGTCCAGCCCAATACTGGGCTTGGCCTGAATCTGGTTGACCCCTTCTAGCTGATACTCAACGGGGTCTTCCACCGTGATAATTTTGCGCTCAGGGGTATTGATCTGAGATAGCGCGGTGTACAGGGTTGTGGTTTTTCCGCTACCGGTTGGGCCGGTGACCAAGATAATGCCGTGGGGCGAATCCAACACCTCACTGAACTGACCCAGCACCGGCTCGCGGAAGCCCAACTTGTCAAAACTGAAGACCACACTTTCCCGGTCCAAAATCCGCATCACAACACTTTCGCCATGGGCGGTTGGGACCGTGGACACCCGCAGATCCAGCTCCTTGCCTTGAACCCGCAGCATGATGCGCCCGTCCTGGGGCAGGCGGCGCTCAGCGATATTCAATTTGGCCATAATTTTGACCCGGCTAATTACCGCAGCGGTTGAGCTGGAGGGTGGCGCCTCCACTTCCTGCAATACGCCATCAATGCGGTAGCGCACCTTTAGGCGGTTTTCAAAGGGTTCGATGTGGATGTCGGACGCACGGGATTCCACCGCCCGCTGCATGATCAAATTGACCAGTCGAATAACCGGCGCCTCAGAGGCCAAATCTCGCAAATGTTCTACATCGTCCTCACCGGCGGCAGCCTCGTCACTCAGATTTTCCACTATCTGGCCCATGGCACTTCGGCCACCACCAAAATAGCGTTCAATGACATCATCAATTTCCGACTGAATTCCCACCGCAGGGATCACCTGACGATTGAGCGCCATGCCGACGGCTCGCAGAGAATAGTCATCTTGTGGGTTGGCCATCACCAACACGACGTCGTCGCCCCGTTCAGATACCGGCACCACGTGACGCTCGCGCATGAAACGCATGGGCAAATCTAACGCCGGCGGCACTTCCGGGTAATCCTTTGCCGAGATCAACTCAAGCTCCAGCAATGCGGCGGTGGTTTCAGCCACATCTCGCTCCGAAACCAAACCCAGGCGCACCAGCAGGCCTACAAAATTATCATTGCTTTCCGCTGCTAACCTCTGGGCTTTGGCCACATCAGCGTCGCGCAAACGCCCCGCGTCAACCAGCCGAGCACATAGCTCCTGATCGAATTCGCTTAGGTGCGCAACTGATTCCGAGCCATTTGCCGCAGATTCGTCCCGTGCACTGTCTGACATAGTGTTGCCTGTCCCGATTCGATTGCGCCACAGCGGACTTACAATCGGTGATTCACATTTTGGTTTTGCCCAAAAAGTGACGTTTTTTGTTGTTACTGAATGATTCTGACAGCCAGGCCGGTCGTGAGTTCGACACAATCAACCACTTGGCACCCTAACGGCGTTGACTCAGGCCGCTTAACTGAGGAACCAACGACTCAATAAATCGCCGATTGAGCACCATCCAGGCAACAACCGGCACTACGCTTGGCATGATCAAATAACCGAATTGATACGCCAGGGCGGTCGCCGACGCCCCCACACCGATTTCAGTCATGACTTCGGCCCCACCAGATGTGCCTAACTGAAAGTGCAAAATCTGAAAGATATCCCAAACGCTGCCCCATGCTTGGACAAGCACAATCACCAACCAGCCCGCGAGTATCTGCAGGGCGCGCACCCCATGACTCAGTGGCGTGCAAATGACCAAACCGGCGAAAAGCGGCAGCCCGTAGCCATAAATTAATGGATTCACCGGCAATCCCAATACGGGCCGACCCTCACCCATCTTTGCCAATTCTTCTGGCACGGCCATTAATACTTGTGCTTCCAACTCATGGCCAATTTGGATGATGGCGTAAAATTGTTCTGGCCACACCCCGGTCAAGAACGCGTCGACCAAGAGGGTCACCGGCGCAACAAATAGTTGGCGCCAAAGCACCCAGAAAAAAAATGCCAAAGGAAGCCACAACACCGCTCGAAGAAGAAAACCCTTGAGCGATGATCCTTGGGCGCTCACCTCTTGGCTTTGCTCTGACGCCTCACCGGATGCACTCTGCGACGCACTGTTGTTCACGACAACCAGTCCCGTGCGTTGAGAAACAGCTTGATCCAGGGCCCGTACTCAGGCCACTCCTTGGGCGCCCACGAGTGTTGCACGGAACGAAATATTCGCTCCGGGTGGGGCATCATCAAGGTCACCCGACCGTCACCGTTGCAGACGCCAGTCAGGCCACCCGGACTGCCATTGGGATTGGCTGGATACGCCCGTGCGGCACCGCCGTCTGAGGTAACGTAGCGTAACGCCATTCGCCGCCCTAACCCTTCAACCGAATCACCACCGTCGAACGAACATCGACCCTCCCCATGGGCCACCACCGCCGGGATCCGGGAGCCCTGCATTCCGCTCAACAGCACCGACGGTGAATCTGTGACTTCAACCAGGCTCAGTCTTGCTTCGTACTGCTCGGACAAATTTCGCACAAAACGCGGCCATCCCTCACTGTCGGGAATCAGCTCTCGCAGCGATGACAACATCTGACAACCGTTGCACACACCCAACGCGAAACGTCTTGGGTCACGGAAAAAATCGGCAAACTGAGCGCGCAGATCTGCTCGGTGCAAAATGGCTTTTGCCCATCCTTGCCCTGCCCCCAGAACATCGCCGTAAGAAAACCCGCCACAGGCCGCGAGCCCGCGAAACTGATCCAGGCGGACATCGCCCCCAATTAAATCGCTCATGTGGACGTCCACCGGGGCAAAACCGGCATGCTGGAACGCCGCAGCCATTTCCAAGTGGCCATTTACCCCTTGCTCTCTTAAGATCGCGATGCGCGGCTTATTATCGATCGTCCGGGCATTGGTGGCAGATTGATTTTCCTGCGCCAGATCGAAGCTGAGATGCGGCGAAAGACCAGGATCATCCTGAGTGATCCCCTCGCGCTGTTGGTCAACACAGGCGGGATTGTCTCTTAGACGAGCTATTGCGAAACTGGTTTCGTCCCACACTTTTTGCAAGCTACCGCGGGTACTGGAGAGTAAGTTTCTGGCCTGCTGAACGATTCTTACCTGCTGATCGGAACGAGGCCTGGCCAACACAGAACAGCACAAACCACGGCGATGAAATGCATTCATGACGTGTTCGACGTTGTCCTCGCGCACCTGTATCACGGCGCCAGCTTCTTCGTTAAACAGCCATGGCAAAGGTGCGCGATTTGGTGGGACTTCGATAGTAAGACCGCAGCGCGCGCTAAAGGCCATTTCCAGAGCACTGACCACCGCACCACCATCGGACCGGTCATGGTAAGCCAGCAGTAGACGTTGAGCGTTTAACGAACTGATCAATTCGAAAAACACGGCCAGTGGAGCCGGCTCAATATCCGGCGCCTCGGCACCCACACCGCCGTAAGCTTGTGCCAACGCGCTGCCCCCCAGTCGTTGCTGACCGGGACTGACCTCCACCAGCAGCAGCGGGTGGCGCGGATCGGGGATTAACTGGGGGGTTAACGCGCGTCGCACATCAGCCACTGGCGCAAATCCGCTCACTATCAGGGACAGCGGCGAACGGGTTTTGCGCGTTTCGCTTTTTCCATCGGTCCATACGGTCTGCATGGAAAGAGAGTCTTTGCCAACAGGGATAGTCAATGAGAGTTTTGGACAAAACTCCATCGCCACTGCCTTTACCGCATCAAACAGCCGCGCATCTTCACTGGGCGTGCCCGCCGCCGCCATCCAATTGGCCGACAACTTAATTC
>CAZLJY010000091.1:0-14360 GCA_964559945.1 uncultured Gammaproteobacteria bacterium
AGCACAACCTTGCCAAGGTTGGGGTCGCGAGTTCGAGTCTCGTTTCCCGCTCCAGAATTATCCAAAGGGCCACTTTAACAGTGGCCCTTTTTTCTTGCCCACCGTTTAGTTCCTAGATCGATCCGTTGTAACCTTAGAGGGCCAATAGGGTAGTTTCTGCTGCTGTAGCGACGGGAAGGGGTAAGACAATGAAAACCGTAACTAGCAACAAGATGTTCGGAGGGGTGCAGCACGTCATTGAGCACCCTTCTCAAAGCTGCACCTGTCCGATGACCTTTGGTTTGTATTTACCGCCGGGAAAAGGTCCTTTTCCTGTCCTGGTGTTTCTATCGGGTTTAACCTGCACCGAGCAAAATTTTGTGACCAAAGCCGGCGCGCAGCGCGTTGCGGCACAACTAGGAATGGCCATCATCGCGCCGGACACTTCACCTCGCGGCAATGGCGTGGCAGACGATGAGGGCTATGATTTCGGCCAGGGCGCTGGTTTCTATGTTGACGCCACTGAGCAGCCGTTCCAGCCTCATTTCCAGATGGCCAGCTACATCAGTCAAGAGCTATGGGGCATCATTACCCACAATGAGGTGCTTGATCACCAGCGGGTAGGAATCAGCGGCCACTCCATGGGCGGCCACGGCGCATTGACCCTGCATTTAAAACACCCTGAAAAGTTTCGTAGCGTGTCAGCGTTCTCACCCATTGTTGCCCCCTCCAAGGTACCCTGGGGACGCAAGGCACTGGCTGGGTACTTGGGCGACAACAGTGAGACCTGGCGACCTTATGATGCCTGCGAACTGGTCACGGAGCGGCCCAGCCATGCCCACATTCTCATCGACCAGGGCGCAAAGGATGAATTTCTCGCTGACCAACTGAAACCCGAGCTATTTCAGGCAGCCTGCGCAACAGCAGGGCAAACATTGAAGCTACAGATGCGCGAGGACTACGACCATTCCTATTTTTTTGTCGCCTCGTTCATCGAAGAACATTTGCACCATCACCACACGCAGTTGAACCCTTAATGGGAACCCGCCACTGATGCAATCGTTACTGGGTATTGCGCTGCTATTGGGGATCGCTTTGCTGTTGTCGGAGTCTCGGCGAACCATTCGCTGGCGAGTCGTACTAAGCGCGCTCTTCGTGCAGGCAGCCGCAGGGGGCTTTGTACTATTTGTCCCGTTAGGCCAGCGGCTCCTGCAAACCCTGGCGGACGGGGTCAATCAGCTCGTGGGCTACGCCGACCAAGGCACTCAATTCATGTTTGGTCCTCTGGCAGCTGAGGAGATGGGGTTTGTGGTTGCCCTGCGCGTGCTGCCGGTGATTGTGTTTGTATCGTCCCTGGTTTCTATTTTGTATTACCTTCGTTTGATGCCGCTAATGGTGAAAACCCTGGGCGGCATCATTCATAAAGTCCTGGGTGTTAGCCGGGTCGAAGGCCTGGCCTCTGCGGCCAATATTTTTGTGGGGATGGTAGAGGCGCCATTGGCCGTAAAACCGTATTTAAGCGGCTTAACCCGCTCCCAATTTTTTTGCGTGCTGGCCGGAGGCTTAAGCTCTGTGACCGGTGCGATGTTGTTAGCTTACGCCGCCCTGGGGATTAATCTGCAATATCTGATCGCCGCGGCCTTCATGGCGGCGCCCGGCGGGATTTTAATGGCGAAACTACTGGTACCAGAACCTGTCGAATTACCGACAGCAGCGCCAGTAGACCCGCTATCCGCTGAGCTGTCGCCCGCCTCAAACATCGTTGAGGCCGCCGCCGATGGCGCTGCTACCGGCCTCAAGATTGCCCTGAGTGTTGGCGCCATGTTGGTGGCTTTCATCGGGTTATTGGCGCTGGCCAATGGCCTGGTGTCGGGGGTAGGGGGGTGGTTCGGCTATCCCCAGTTGAGCTTCGACACAATCCTGGGCTGGCTGCTGTCTCCCATCGCCTTCGCCATGGGTATTCCCTGGTCTGAAGCCGGCATCGCCGGCAACTTGATCGGCCAAAAGACCATTTTGAACGAATTTGTCGCCTACGTGAGTTTTGTTGAGGTGCAGAGCACCATGTCGACGCACTCTCAAGCCATCATCACCTTCGCCTTGTGTGGGTTCGCCAACCTCAGTGCCCTGGCCATTTTGATGGGCGGTATGGCAACGCTGCTTCCCGCACGTAAGTCCGAGGTGGCTCAGTTAGGTCTGAAAGCGGTTCTGGCCGGCACGTTGTCCAATTTGATGAGTGCCTGCTTAGCTGGAGTATTTCTGTCATTTTAATGTGACTTTAGTCTGTCACCGGGCAAAAAAATCCGTACAATAGCGTCCTCTCTGGCTGGGTGGCAGAGTGGTTATGCAGCGGCCTGCAAAGCCGTGGACGCCGGTTCGATTCCGACCCCAGCCTCCAAATGCGTCAAGAAAGGCTCTCCTCGGAGGGCCTTTTTTTATGCCGTTTTTTTGCCCTAAAATGGCTTAGATAAGCCATTTGTTGCGCACAAAATGAATGTCTGACGTGTCCAATGATGGCTACTGAAGTCTATGCATGTCCAATCTTTTAGGCATACGTTTGGGCATACGCTTAGGCAAAATCTTGCCGAGAGGAGGGCCGTATGCCCAAAATCGTAAAGCCACTAACAGCCGCGGCAGTTCGAGACATCCAACCACAGGCAAATTCAGTGTCGCTCTATGATGGAGCCGGCCTTTTCCTTCAGGTAAATCCGAATGGGTCTAAGCTCTGGCGTCTCAAATTTAATCTGCATGGCCGCACCCGGCTAATGAGCTTGGGCAAATACCCTGAGATCACTCTCGCTAAAGCCCGTGATCAGCGGCAAACGCTGCGATCACAGATTTCCCAGGGAATCGATCCCATTCGGCAAAAAAGGATCTCGCTGGCGACCAGAACTTCAAACACGTTTACCTAGGTGGCAGCTCGGTGGCACGCCCAACGATCGGGAGACTGGTCAGCGAAGTATTCGATGAGAGTATTGCGCAGACTCGGAATTGATGTATTCCCCGCTATCGGCGACATTGCCGTGGGCGAAATTCGGCGTATTAACATCGTCCAACTAATGGATGCAATGCAGGATAGAGGCGTGACGGAAACCGCCTACCGAGCCGCAAAAGACATCGAAGCAATTTTTGACTTCGCACTAATACGAGATCTCGTACAGGGCAATCCGGCTGCCAGACTCTCAACGCGGAAATCCGCCGTGATCCGGAAACGCAAGACCAGACATTTCGCTGCGATTACGGATCGAACAGAGCTGGGGCGCCTTTTGCGAACGATCGATGCTTACGAGGGCGACAGACGCGGCATAACCAAAATTGGGCTAAACCTATTAGCTCTGACATTGGTTCGACCCGGCGAAATTCGACACGCGACGTGGTCTGAATTTCGATTGTCAGAAAAGACTTGGGAAATCCCCTCGTCACGAATGAAGATGGACCGCGACCATATCGTTCCGCTGTCCGATCAAGCGGTAGTGCTTCTTCGCAAACTTCGGCAACGTTCTGGGAAACACCCTTTGATACTGCCAAGCATACGGGATCATCGTAGGCCAATATCAGGTAACACATTCAATGCGGCGCTGCGGCGGATGGATTACGGCACGGACGATATGACTGCCCATGGCTTCCGAGCAACGGGAAGCACGCTGCTCAACGAAGACGGGTGGAATCGAGATTGGATAGAACGTCAATTGGCACACGTCGAACAAAGCGGCAGCCGTAAGCCCTACAATCGAGCTGGGTATTTAGATGGACGCAGAAGCATGTTGCAGGGATGGGCCGATCTGCTTGATCAGTTGAGAAAACAACCGGCCTGAGATTTAGGCAAGATCGCAAACAGATCCATCTCTGCTCATTTTTCCTTTGCAAGGAAACTCTTCGATTAGGCTGGCGTGATCAGAGTTGAATGACTTCTTGTGGTGATCAGAAACACCAATCCGTTGCCCGATAGTATTTCCTTCGCTCTGCGGGACGGGGAGGCAAGCGGCCATTTCTTTGTGCACTGGCCCTGATATCACTGGTATCAGGGTCAATATTTGAGGAAAACAGCCCTAGGAATGCTCGCGGTATCAATCTGAGCCTCCAAAAATAACGTAAATTGGCGACTAAAATCGTTGGCGGAATCAATAAAATGCCACTCAATGAATCCAAAGATGCCGCGTCACTGCAAAGCGGATGCGTGTAGTGACGCGGCTGACCATTGGCTCAACCGTGCGGTCTCAACCCGCATATTCACAAAGTCTCATCGAATGACACTTCTTTTTCGCTGGCCAAATTTCTCCCTCGCGATAATCTGTACCCACTAACCGTGACCACTCCGGCTGAGTGGTAAACCGCGGCATTGCCGCCGGGACTGCAGCATCGCGCTGGCAATCCATTGATGCTTCGGCATCGTTCACGAAAGCAGTTGGCTGCTTTCATATTCGCGCTGACGAAATAATCAGTGTTTTTCAAACTTAACGATAGGAGGTGACTTCACTCGTAACACACTCGGCCACGGGGCCGACTGGTAGTCATTCGCTACGGTGTTCCGGGCGGTGAACTTGATTCCAGGCTTCAGGCTTAGGGACTGGTGTCCCACGACTAATACCGACGCTGTCGGACTGCGCATCTCTCTCGGGTGCGCAGTAGTCATTAAAACTCACCGACCGAGAAACATAGCACCATGAAAACCTGAACTACCAGCAAATGACTGTACCGCCCAATTCGTGATTGGGAATTCAGTATCGATAGCACTCAGCAAACCCTCGAGTATTTTCAATGGACCTTGTAGTTGCCCGTAATCGGTTTGTCACTGGTTATGGGTATTGTTCGCAGCTTGCGCGGGATTTGCCGCAAGGAATCGCAGCCTGTCCTTCCGGAACTGTTGACAAGCAAATGAAATAACGTAAACATATGAACATCTATTCATTTGTTAGCGTAAATGAAAACTCAGATTTCCCAAACATGAATAACAGCATTGGCACCGAAGACACCATCGTTCAACTGGCCGACTTATTTCGCCTGATGGGCGATCCCACACGCTTGAGAATAATTCTCGTTTGCTTGGAGAATCCAATCAACGTGGGCGATATCGCCACGCGATTGAAATTGTCACCGTCATTGGTGAGCCATCATCTGCGCCTGCTGAAAGCGGCACGAGTTTTGCGCGGCGAGCGCCGAGGCAAGCACATTTTCTATTCTGCTTTGGATGACCATATTCGTTGCGTCATTGATGACATGGTGGCACACGTTGGTGAGCCTCTCGATATCGAGGAGGCAGGCTGATGCCTGGCTGTAAGTCTTGCCCTTCGGACAACATGAGCACATCCACTCCTCAATTCCGGCGAGTCTTGTGGGTCGCGCTGCTCGCCAACTTCTCAATGTTTATCGTTGAGATTGTTGCAAGTCATTTCGGTGATTCCCTGGCTTTACAAGCCGACGCCCTCGATTTTTTTGCAGACTCGGCCAATTACACGATCAGCTTGGTGGTTGTTGGCATGACACTAAGCGCCCGGGCAAAAGCGTCGCTCTTTAAAGGAGCCAGCATGGGTCTGTTCGGACTTTGGGTGGTAGGTAGTGCGGTGTATCGCGTGTTCAACGAGAGCGAACCTGATCCGACAACCATGAGCACAATTGCGCTCTTGGCATTGGTCGTCAACATCGCAGTCGCGGCGTTGCTCTATCGTTTTCGTGACGGCGACAGCAATCGCCAGTCTATTTGGCTTTGCAGCCGAAACGACGCCATTGGCAATATCGCCGTGATGCTTGCCGCGGCAGGGGTCTTTGCCAGTGGTTCACGGTGGCCTGATCTGGCGGTTGCCGCCATCATTGCAACCCTGAGTATTAGCGCTGCCCTGAAGATTATTCGACTGGCGATGAGTGAGTTGGAAGAACCTACCGGGCCCGGTGAAATGAGTTCACTTCCCACCTCCGAAAGTAGGCTATCCTAGATAACTATGGTCGCATTCTTTCGCCACTTTCTGGTCTTGTCCTTGCTGTTTGCTAGCATGGAAAGCGCCACCGATACGATAGTGGATGGTGTTCCTCATGGCGACGAGGCTTCACATCAAACGGAATTTGGTCACGCGCTGGACGCCCATGACGGAAGCGTGCCTGACTCGGAACTAGACGGCGAGCATTGCGAACACTGCTGCCACAGCCATTGCTCCGCCATTAACCCTCAAAGCATGTCTGGCATTGCATCCATAGTGGTCGATCATTGTTGCATCGCCAATCATCCTCAAGTATTGCGGCTCGCTCAAGCCCCACCGACGCCACCCCCCAACGCCTAATACTTCTTTCTCTAACAGCGTTTGCGTCAATCATAGATTGGCGAAAACGTCGATTCCTTGCATCCGGAAGAAGACTTATGCGAACTCCAAACTGTGGACTTGCCCTGATTTTGGGCAGCCTGGTTATTACACCCTGTGCTGGACTGGCGGATAATTCCGCGGCAGCAATTCCTTCTCGCGCGGACCCTGCACTGGTCCGGTTCGTGCAGACCGTGGTGGATATGAATCCCCGCGTACAAGCTGCACAATCAGCGCTTCATGTCAGCGATTCATTGAAAAACGCGGCTTCTCGGCCGCTTTACAACCCGCTACTCAGCCTCGATGCGGAAAACGCTGATATAGATTCACGCTCAATTGGGATCAGCCAGACGCTGGATTGGACAGGAAAGCGCAACGCCCGCACTTCAGTGGCGGAATTTGAGCGACAAGCAGCGAAGGCAGAGTATCTTTCTACTCGCTGGGCCGTAACCGTCGAGTTACTGGGAGGACTAGCACTGCACCAAACCGGCATCGATCGCGAAGCCTTGGCAAACTCGCGCCGACTGCTGATGCGAGATTTCGCCGACTTAGCCCAGCGTCGCTACACCGCCGGTGATCTCAGCGAAGTAGAAGTGGCTTTGGCTAATTTAGCCGCCACACAGGCGCGCATTGAAAAAGCAACGGCCGGCGCAAAGCTGGCAGAAGCACGCCAAACCGTTCGCAATGTTGCATCCCGCGTGCCGGTCAAACAGTGGCCGTTGCTACCGGACGACATGCCGGATTTATCGTTGGAGGATTTTGACCCGCAAGCTCTCGTGCTGACGTTACCCAATGTGGCCGCAGTGCGCAGTCAAGCGCAGTCGGCCAATGCGATGGTTGACCTTCGCCGACTGGAACGCAAACCCGATCCGACGATCAGCCTTGCGGGCGGAGAAGCAGACGGAGAGACCCTGATAGGAATAAACCTTTCTATTCCGTTGTTTGTGCGCAATCGCTTTGATTATGAAGTCAGCGCGGCAGTAGCCCAACAAAGTCAGGCCCAGCAACTAGCGCACGACGTAACGCAACGCGCGCAGGCCAGGCTGATCAGCGCTGGGGAACGTTACGAGCTGTCACGAGGGGCGTGGGAGGACTGGAAATTGACCGGCCAAACCAGCCTCAGCCAGCAAGCGGACCAATTGCAACGTCTTTGGGAGGCCGGCGAGCTCAGCACCACTGAATATCTGGTCCAGCTGCGACAAACACTGGATGTAAAAGAAAGTGCGCTTAACTTGCGCCAAGCGCTATGGCGCGCGTGGTTTGAGTGGCTCTGGGCATCAGGCCAGATGGGTAGCTGGCTCGGAGAGGCAGAAATTCGATGACGAGCACCGTAACCAATTTGGAGACATCTATCATGCATATCCTAAAGCTGTGGACGCTGTGTTTATGTCTGATGCTGATTGCACCACTCAATGCGCAGGAAAAAGACCATGCCGGCCACGACACCGAAGAAGACACCTCAATTGAATTGACTGCCAGCGAGCAACAGTCCGCCGGAGTTGTTGTAGCGACCGTTTCACCTCGCGCACTGCGCGAGACCTTTCGCGTCCCTGGCGAAGTAGTGATAAACGCCTATCGCTCGGCCCGAGTAACTCCACGCATTACTGCACAGGTCTCCGCCCGCCACGTTCGGTTAGGTGAGTCCGTGGAAACCGGTCAGCGGCTGGTGACCTTGTCGAGCGTAACCATGGCTGAGGCCCAAGGGGCGCTGATTGTCGCTGATCGAGAGTGGCAACGCGTCAAATCCCTGGGTAAGGGAACGGTGTCCGAACGCCGTTACACCGAGGCCCAGGTGACCCGACAGCAGGCTCAGGCTGCTGTAGTGGCCTATGGCATGACCAAGGCGCAGGCAGCCGAGCTCGCGATATCTGGCGATGCCAGCAATGCCACCGGAGAGTTTGATCTGCTTGCCCCTCAGGCGGGCAGGGTATTGCAGGACGACTTCATCGTAGGAGAACTGATTGAGCCTGGGCGTGTGCTGATTGATATTAGCGACGAATCGGTGATGTGGGTCGAGGCACAGGCCGTGGCCAACCTGATGGCGAACGTTGACGTTGGCGCAACGGCGCGGGTCAGCCTGGATGGGGTTACGTGGTTCGATGGGACGGTGGCTCAGCGACATCATCGTCTCGATGAAACGACGCGCACCCAGGGGCTGCGAATCGAGGTAGACAACACCGAGGATCAATTGCATCCCGGCCAATTTGTGGAAGTTGAAGTGAGCGCTGGCATTGGCGCGCCGTTGCTCGCTGTACCGACTGGTGCGGTAACAATGATGGCGGGAACCCCAATCGTTTTTAAGGTTGAACAGGGACAAGAATTTCACGCCGAAGCAATTGCGACTGGCGCCACCGTAGGTGATTGGATTGTGGTTGCTGGCGGGTTGATTGACGGTGATGAAATCGCCATCGAGGGCGTGTTCCACCTTAAATCTTTGATGCTGAAGTCTTCGCTGGGCGAAGGCCACGCGCACTAGGGGATTCACATGTTAGAAAACCTCGTTGGCGCCTCGTTGCGTTACAAGTTTCTGGTCCTGATTATCTTTGCAGTGGTGGCGTTCCTGGGCTGGCGCGCGGTGGTCACAGTGCCAATCGATGCGTTTCCGGATGTTACACCGACACAGGTCAATATCTACACTGAATCACCGGGCCTGGCCGCCGAAGACGTCGAACAGCTGCTGACCTTTCCAATAGAATCCGGTATGGCGGGTTTGCCCAATGTGCAGGAAATCCGCTCGGTCAGTCTGTTTGGTCTGTCCTATGTCGCCGTATATTTCGAAGACGATATGGATATCTACTTCGCCCGTCGATTGGTCGGCGAACGATTGCAAGAGGTTGGTGGCCGAATTCCGGAAGGCTATGGCACCCCGGAAATGGGGCCGAATACATCCGGACTAGGGCAGGTGTTCTGGTACACGCTGGAGCGAGTCGATGAACAACTCAATGCCGATATCACCGACATGGATCTGCGTACGTTGCATGATTGGACCGTGCGACTAATCCTGCGCACAGCGCCAGGGGTGGATGACGTCATGTCCTGGGGCGGTCAGGAGCGCCAGTTTCAGGTGATCATGGACCCTCTGAGTCTCATCAAGTACGACCTGACCTTCACGGATGTTATGTCCGTGATCGAGGCCAATAACCGCCAGGTTGGCGGCCAATACATTGATGTCGGCGCAGAACAACACCTGGTTCGCGGACTGGGGCTTGTCGAGAACGAGAACGATATTGGCGATATGGTGATTAAAGTGGAGGACGGCACGCCGGTTTACCTGCGGGACGTTGCGAGCATCGAGCAGGCCGGCGCTCTGCGCTTTGGGGCGGTCACTCGAGACGGTAAGGAAGTGGTGCTCGGCATGGCGCTGTCGCGACTAGGTGAAAATGCGGCGGACGTGGTGGAATCGGTCAAGGAGAAAATCAAAATAGCCGAGGGTGCGCTGCCCGAAGGAGTTGCGCTAAGGCCGGTATATGATCGAACCGACCTGGTCGATGAGGCGGTTGGCACTGCCGTCAGCGCCTTGATCGAAGGTTCCATTCTGGTGGCCATCGTCCTTTTCCTGTTTCTTGGTGAATTTCGTTCGGCCGTTGTTGTCATCACCGCCTTACCACTAGCCATGCTGATCGCGTTTATTTTTATGAATGAAGCCGGCCTGTCAGCAAACTTGATGTCCCTCGCCGGGCTGGCTGTTGGCATTGGCATGATGGTCGACGGTGCTGTGGTAATGGTGGAAAACGCGTTTCGAATTATGGCCCAACGAAGGGAATCGGGTGAGCCGGTTGACCGCACAGCCGCCGTGCTCGCCGCCGCACTAGAAGTTGCCAGGCCGATCGCATTCGCAATTGTCATCATCATTGTGGTGTTCTTACCGCTGTTTGCCCTTGAGGGTCTGGAAGGCAAACTGTTTAAGCCCATGGCCTTCAATATCAGTTTTGCGATGGCAGGCTCGCTGGTGCTGACCCTGACATTGATCCCGGTGTTGGCCGCGCTGATTCTCAAACCCAAAGAAGAACGAGATACCTGGCTGGTGAAAATGATCAAGGCAGGGTATTCACCGCTGCTGGACTGGTCGCTGGATCACAAGAAGGTGGTCATTGGTAGCGCAATGACCTTGTTGATGGTAAGCCTGTCGTTATTTCCGTTTCTCGGCAAAGAATTCATGCCGCAACTTCAAGAGGGTTCAATTATGTGGCGGGTCACGTCTATCCCGTCAGCTTCACTCGATCAATCCATCAAGATATCCAAGGACATTGAGAACGCCCTGTCGGAATTTCCTGAAGTGAAAACCACCGTGGCGATGATCGGTCGAGCCGAGAAAGGTGAAACCGCTGACGTCAACTACATGGAAATTTACACCGAACTCAATCCCGAGGATGAGTGGCCAGGTGATCGCAATATCAGCGAATTGGCCGAAGCCATGCGCGAGGAACTGGAAACTGTGGTGCCCACAGCGGTGGTGGCATTTACTCAGCCAATTCAGATGCGCGTGGAAGAGTTGATCTCTGGCGTGCGGGCGACGCTCGCCGCGAAGATCTACGGTCAGGAACTGGCTGAGCTAGATCGGTTAAGCGAACAGGTCAAAAACGCCATAGCCAGCATAGAGGGTGTTGCCGACCTGTCTCTTGAGGCCAACGTTGGCAAACCCCAGATTCGCATACAGGTCAGGCGCGATCAGTTGGCTCGATTTGGACTCAACGCCGACGACGTGCTGTCCGTTGTTCGCACAGGGATCGGTAACGAGCCCGTCTCAACCCTCATTGATGGTGTGCGCCGCTTCGATATTACCGCCCGACTGAACAACGCCTCCAAAGCCTCGGTGCAGGCCATCCAGCGTATTCCGTTGAAAACCAGCGGCGGAGCCGTTGTACCGCTATCGGCGGTGGCCCGTGTCACTGTCGCAGAAGGGTACTCATTCGTCCGTCGAGAGCAATTGCAGCGCTATGCGGTGATTCAAATGGACGTGCGCGGACGGGATGTTGACGGTTTTGTCCGCGAGGCAGGCGCTGCCATTAACAACCGTGTCGAGCTACCGCCGGGATATTGGATTGAATGGGGTGGGGCGTTTGAAAACCAGCAACGGGCCCTAGCGCGTTTGTCTATCATTGTACCCCTGACGATATTTTTCATTTTTGTGCTGCTTTACACGGCGTTTAACTCGGTCAAATACGCCGTTTTAATTATTGCCAATGTGCCGTTTGCAACGATTGGAGGCCTAATTGCCTTGTCCATCACTGGCCAGTATGTTTCGGTACCTTCAGCCATCGGTTTTATCGCCGTGTTTGGCGTTGCGATGCTTAACGGTATCGTTCTGGTCAGTTTCATCAACGAGCTACGGGACAAGGGCTTGAGCGTGTCAGAAGCGGTCCGTCGAGGCACCGCTATGCGACTTCGCCCGGTGCTGATGACCGCCAGCGTCGCCATTCTAGGCTTAGTGCCGATGTTGTTGTCGTCGGGCGTGGGTGCGGAAACCCAGCGGCCGCTGGCGTCAGTTGTTGTAGGTGGACTTATCACCTCGACGTTGCTGACTCTGGTACTGCTGCCGGTAATTTACGAATGGATGGAGTCAAAAGCACTGAGTGCTGGGGGCGAGGAGCATTGACTGCAATGACAGTGACTAAAATCATTGACCTCTCCGTCAATTTAAAACGAAATTTGTTGGCATTCACAATGTCCTGAGATCATGAGTTGGTCCTTTGTAGTTTGCTAAAGAGATAGAACGACCCGGCCATACTGATGCCTGGCAGCAGCACAGGAAACGTGCCGAGATGTGCTGTTTCTGATGTCAAAGTCCTACTGCTGTCTAGCCAATAGAAACCACTCATGGACAACAACCAAGGCAAGAAAATCAGCGCAACGCGAGCTAAATTTGCGATTGCCGTTCTTATTTGTATTTGGTTTTTTCTCAAAAGTTAGATGCTGGTGGACCGGTGAGTTTTCCTCTGTCTGCTCTGGTTCAGCATCTAACAGGAATAGTAATGGGATCCGAAACGCATTCTTCTTAGCCTATGGGCGCAGTTGGTTCCCATGAACAAGGATCAAACAATAGCTGGTATACGACAACCACCGATAAATTAGATTTCTCCTCCCGATTACTTAACGGTTGAGGGTTATTCCAGACTTAAACAACTCTCCAATGGTCATTCCCACCGCACCCACGTCCGCGCTCTGTCTCGCCGTGACCCTGGTGGGATCGGTGTTGTGTTGGGGGCATCAATGAAGCGCTATGCGCCTGTGATATAGTCATTGCAACAGGAGGCGCGCATGAACCGTATTGGTATAGTCTTACTCACGGGTTTTTTAACGCTCAGCTGTTTCAATGCCCAAGCCGAGGGTGGCCTGTTTATATTTCCTCATACGGACCTGAACCGGCCCACAGGCGCACCTAAAGCCGTCAGTTTCGGAACGCTGCTGGAGTTCATACCGCCGGGCGTTGAGGAATTGCAGGAAATTCCCGATGCGCTTCTCCACAGCCACATGGCGCCCAATCATCCAGTCCGCCGTCTGCTCGACGAAGGCTTTGCCACTCGCGCCGGAGAGGTCGCCAGCGCTAGGCTTGAGAGGCTGATGGAGCTTCAAGACACAGCACAAGACCGCGAGTCCGACGACATCTTCGAAGCCCGCCTGGATCTGGGCGTGGCTATGTACGCTGACGGTCATCCGCAACGCGCCGTGCCGCTGCTCAAGCGAGGCCTTGAACGGCTAAGACGCCAGGTCGACTGGTTCAATCCACGCTGGCTGGGACCCCTAACTGCCCTGGGTTTGGCCCAGCAGCAATTAGAACAACACGAGGACGCAAACCGAACCCTGGCGAGAGCCCAGGTTTTGATTCAGCGCCACAACGGCACCCACGATGCGCGCCAATTGCCACTCATGTTATCCCGGGCGCAATCACTGGGCGCCCTGACCGAGACGTTTGATACCGAGCAGCTTTATCGAACACATCTAAAACTGGTCGAGGCCAACAATTCCCCCCACAGCACTGAGCGTCTCGCGGCGGTTCACATGTTGTCCGAGTGGCTTGCAGGAACAGGACAGTTCAAAAAAGCCATTTCGGCCTTCAATAGCCTGTTAGAAGCCCAAAATGATGCACCAGCCATCGAAAAGAACGTTGTGGTGACCCAAGCAACGTTAATGGCGCTGTCACAACTGTATTTGCTGCAAGGAAACCTGGAAGTTGACCGAGGCTTAAGGCTGGCCCGCCGGGCCAGCCAGTTGGTATTGGACAACCCCAACGCATTTGAACCATTGCAACAAGTTCAAGCACACCTATTCGCCGGCGACTGGTTAACCCTGTTTGGACGACGCCGCGCCGCGGCAGCCGAATATTCATTGGCGTGGAGCGCTGCAGGACGCAGCCCAGGTGCCGCTGATATTAAGCGCTCCTTGGCGCAGCCGTCGATGATCTTTGAAGGGCCGGAAGTACCGCTTTCAGAAATGGGCTATCAATGGACCCATCAACACGCGTATGCAAACTTCCACATGTCGATCAGATCCGATGGCCGACCAGCACAAGTCCGTCTGACCAACACCAACATGCACGGCACGACGATTCGTCGGGCTCAGCAGCTGATGCGCCAAGCCCGTTTTAGACCGGCCATCGTCGATGGGAAACCGGTGCTCGTTGAAAACCTGCAGTACAACCGGATCTACGACACCGCACCCTTTGACGGGTTTACTGGCAATGAACTGAAAGGATTGCTGGCGCGCAATTTAAACCCGCGCTGACATCCGGTAGCGGGAAGCGCGATTGCTTTTAGCAAATCTTCTTCTCGATTTCCTGCCAACGAACATACAGCGCCTTCACTAAGACTCTTTGGCTTAGCGCTTCGGCAAATCTCTATGGTGGTCATTGGGCCCGGCGCAAGCCCAGGACCCAACCATCGGATCAGGGATTTTCAAAGCCATCGGTAAATAGGGCATCGGAGACAATCGAGCCAGTAAACTCGAACGCACCAACGTCACAGATTGCGTTGCCATTACTGTCGCCATCAATGGGGCGCCGCATACCGGTTTGATCGGTGCTGCTGCAAATGGCGTTGTTGCCGGCATCAATCGCTGGGCTGCCAGGCAATAGGGCGTGGGTTAAGGTGGGCCCGC
>CAZLJY010000091.1:14460-17011 GCA_964559945.1 uncultured Gammaproteobacteria bacterium
CGTTGTCTTGTAATGGGCCGATGCCCGTATCAGCAACCACCTGATTGGCGCCACCGGTTAAGCAGGTGTTATCCGTGAATAGGTTGGTATCGCCGGTCCATGTTCCACCGAGACAATTGCCAATGTTGTCCATCAGCATATTGTTCAGCGAGACGGTTGTTTCCCCACGAGAATAAATCCCGCCCGCATCGTTTGCGGTGTTCTCGCTGAGCGTGCTGTTGTTCAGCGAGAGGGTTCCATTAAAAGAGGAAATCCCACCACCATCACCTTGTGCAGAATTCCCACTGATTGTGCTGTTGTTCAGCGAGAAGGTTCCAAAAGAAAAAATCCCGCCCCCATCATCTTCTGACAAGTTCCCGTTAATTGTGCTGTTGTTCACCGAGAGGGCTGCATTAATAGAGGAAATCCCGCCTCCATCATCTTGTGCAAAGTTCCCGCTGATTGTGCTGTCGTTCACCGAGAGGGTTCCAAAAGAAAAAACCCCGCCCCCATAGTCAATTGCGCTGTTTCCGCTGATTGTGCTGTTGTTCAGCGAGAGGGATTCAACGCTGGAAACGCCACCACCACTACCACTACCACTCAGGTTGCCCCCGCTCAGTGTGAGCCCGGCAATCGTCACCGCGATAGAGTTGCTGAAGTCTCTATCGTTGACCAAGAGCACCCTGGAATTGCCCCCAGCATCAATCGTCAGCTGATCGGCACCGGGTCCCTGGAGGGTTGCGGGCGAAGCGATTTCGAGTTGCGTACCGCTAAGGTTGATCGTGCCCGTCACCGACGGGTTGAAGGTGACGGTGTCGTCTCGCTCTCCGGCCACACATTCGTTCGCCCGCAGTCCACTGGCGGTGTCGGTATTGGCGGCGATGAGGGCTTCGCGCAAAGTACATGCGCCATCGTCGGCTACGCTATCGGCCGTGCTATTGACCACGATGTCAGCGGAGTCGAAACCTCGCCAATGGTAGGCCCCAATATCGCAATCGGCTTTACGGACAATACCGCGTTGATCCGTCACTGGACACCCGTTACCGGCACCGATCGCCGGGCTGTTGCGCAATAGGGCATGGGTTAAGGTGGGCCCGCCGTTGTCTTGTAATGGGCCGATGCCCGTATCAGCAACCACCTGATTGGCGCCACCCGTTAAGCAACTGGCGTCGGAGAAAATGTTGTTGTCGCCGGTTGGTGTTAAACCGCTACAATTGCCATTGATATTGTCCATCAGCATATTGTTCAACGAGAGGCTTCCATCAGAAGAATAAATCCCGCCCCCATCGTTTGCGGAGTTCCCACTGAGTGTGCTGTTGTTCAGCGAGTTGCTTCCAAAAGAAAAAATCCCGCCGCCCCTAGTCTGCGCGACGTTTGTGCTGATTGTGCTGTTACTCAGCGAGAGGGTTCCACCAAGGTCAATAATCCCGCCACCGAAATCTGCGTAGTTTCCGCTGATTGTGCTGTTGTTCAGCGAGGCGGTTGCGTCCCTAGCGGAATAAATCCCGCCCCCATAACGTTCTGCGCTGTTTCCGCTGATTGTGCTGTTGTTCAGCGAGGCGGCTGCGTCCCTAGCGGAATAAATCCCGCCCCCAAAACTTGCGGAGTTCCCACTGATTGTGCTGTTGTTCAGCGAGGCGGTTGCGTTCCTAAAGAAATAAATCCCGCCCCCATCACCTTGTGCAGAGTTCCCACTGATTGTGCTGTTGTTGAGCGAGAGGATTTCACGGCTACGAATGCCACCACCGGAATTAGCAACCCCCCCGCTCAGCGTGAGCCCGGCAATCGTCACCGCAAGATCGTTGTTGATGTCGCCATCGTCGATATTTAAGACCCTGGAACCGGCACCAGCATCAATCGTCAGCTGATCGGCGCCCGGACCTTGTAAGGTGATGGCCGAGGCGATGCGCAACTGCGTGCCAGCTAAGGCGATGGTGCCTGGCAGCACGGTGGGATCAAACACAATGGTGTCAGCACCAGCGCCGGTTACGCAGCCAGCGACAGCCGCATCACTATTTGCACTTGCAATGGCCGAGCGCAACGTACAATCGGTGCCGACGGTGTCGATATCGTCGGCCAAGCTATCCACGGTGATGGTGGCGGCGTGCGCGCTGCAAGCGACGGCCTGGGTAATGGCGACAGCCAATAGCTTTTGATTCAGAAAATGCGATCGGGCCATTTGAAGATCCTTGCTAGCGAGTCTGACTGAGCCGAGGGCTCACCTTGGGTCAGCGTGGCAAATACGATGCACGAAACCCCACTATCCTGACGATAGCATGTGGCCAACACGATGGATAACTCGCGTCATGGTTTCAGGCCTTGGTGGCATAGTGTTGCCACCGGCACTGGCGCTTCGGCACCCTAGACTTAGTTGTGGTTGGGATCGCTTGCGCTATCGCGAGGGCCAAGCCTGTCTCGCTCGGTTGCCAACCTACGGCTCAACCATCGGGTCAGGGGTTTTCAAAGCCATCGGCAAATATTGCATCGGTGACGATCGACACCGTAAAGCTTCCCAGCGCTTGCTCAGCAGCCGCGTTCGGCCCGGTGACGGCTGTATCAAACACTTCATCGC
>CAZLJY010000092.1:0-16955 GCA_964559945.1 uncultured Gammaproteobacteria bacterium
GTCCTAACAATCGGCCCGCGGCGCTGGCGGTTGGCAGCTGCTCGATCCGCGTAAGCACATTTCGAGCAAAAAATTCGCGATACTTTTTCTGTTGAAAAACTTCCGATGACCATGCAGCAAAGCGAATGACAGCGTCAGCCAATGGGTCGGAGTGGGCATAGGCCCAGCGACACAATGTAGCCGCCGTAGAGCGCCGCGCCATTTGCTCGCTAACGGCATCAGCATTAAGAAAATTAGCGACAACAAATTGCCCCAGGGAGTCGCCAATCTCATTTTTACGCTGGGGTACGATGGCGGTGTGGGGAATCGGCAAACCCAGGGGATTGCGAAACAACGCCACCACCGCAAACCAATCAGCCAACGCACCTATCATGGCCGCCTCACTGAAGGCTCGTAGAAAACCGACCCAGGGTGCGGGCGGCGCAAACCACTGGCAGCCGATAAATACCATTGCCATAATCGCCAGCAAGATGACCGGCAAGCGTCTCATTCGTTTCAGACGATCCGCTAACTGCTTATCGCTGGCCACACTGGCCAAAGGCGTATTCATGAGTTGTTCTACTCGTTTGTGGACTGTCTAGGTTAGAAACTCACCTTTCCTATCAGCATATCGCGATACATGACAAAATCGCCCAACAAACTGTAAAAAGGGTTCTTAAACGTTGCTGGTCGATTGTTCTCAAAAAAGAAATGGCCCATCCAGGCAAAACCATAGCCGGCAATTGGAAGCCCAAGCAACCACTTGAACTGACCAGTAATGAAAGCTGTAAACGTCAAAATGATCACCAGACTGGTGCCAACGAAGTGGAGTTTTCGGCAGGTCGAGTTGGCATGCTCAGCGAGATAGTAGGGGTAAAATTCTGCAAAACTGTTAAATCGCTGAGCCATCACACACCCACCAAACTCGGCGGCTTCGGCGGCCGGTCCAATACTTCTCGGAGAGTGCGGGCGAGCTGGTCAATTCTAAACGGTTTCTGTATGCAACCATCCACCAAGCCCCGAGACAACTCCTCCTCGGAAATCAATTGACCAAACCCTGACATTACAATCACCGGCATTTCAGAATTTGCTTTGCGACATTGCCAACCTAAATCCACACCACTCATATAAGGCATCGTAAAATCCGTAAGCAATAAATCAAACGCCTCAGGGTTGGCCTGGACCTCTGCTAGCGCTTCGTTGGCAGAATTTCTCATCGCCACCGAATACCCTAACTGTTCCAAGCCCTCTCCAACCAATCCGGCGATCGCAGGATCATCGTCGACCACCAACACACTCTCGGTGCCGGTAAAAAATCGACCAGGTTCGACATTGACCTGCTCCTCCACCGCGACATTTTGGTTAGGCAACAAAACAACAAACGACGCGCCTTGTCCGAGCTCGGATGCCAGGTCGATCTTTCCACCTAACTCTTGAACTAATCCTTGAACCACTGAAAGACCAAGCCCGGTGCCTTTCCCTTTGGGTTTGGAGGTCCAAAATGGATCGAACAGAAAAGGCTGATCACACTCTTTCACGCCCGGCCCATTGTCCTTAACAATGATTTGAAGCCAGTCTGCGCCATCGCGTTGAATTTCGCTTGCGTTCACCGTCAAGCGACCGCCGGCGGGCATCGCCTGAATCGCATTGGCACACAGGTTAGAGAGAATCTGAAAGATGTCCGAGGGGTTTGCGATAAGCACACCACAATAGGTATCCACCTGGCCATCCATTTCAATATTGGCCGGTGCCGAGGCGCGAACAAATTCGAGAGTCTCTCGAATGTAAGGCGAGGCCAGCAGCGGCTCACGATCCTCTAAACGGTCCCGGCGGGAAAACACTAGCAACTGGCTGACCAATTCGGTGGCGCGTTCGGCGGCACTCATGACCGACTGTAACGACTCTCGGTGTTCAGAATTCGCGTCCATTCCTGCCAACACCATATCGGTATAGGCCAAAATGGGAGTCAGCAAGTTGTTAAAATCATGGGCGATTCCGCCGGACAATACCGCCAGAGACTCCAGTCGCTCGGCCTCTCGCAGGCGCAATTCCTGAGCCTTAGCCACAGTGACATCCTGACCGATGGACTGGTAACCCATCAATTCGCCGGCGGCATTATGAAACCCTCGAAGAGTCCAAGCGAAGATGACCTCGCTTCCGTCCGACTTCCGAATCAGCGTGTTCTCATGGGTTTCTACCGGATTGGCCTCGGTAATGCGAGCGGTCACCTGCCGGACGAACTCCAATTCGCTACTGCCCAGAATATCGGAAACTAACGGCTGGCCATCCACTTCAGGATCTAAATCAACAAAACTCCAAAACGCTTGGTTGGCATAGACCACACGCCCAGCTGCATCTGCCCGAAGAATAATCCCAGTGTGGTCTTCAACAACGGCTCGATATTTCGCTTCTGACTGACGCAGCTCAGATTCCATCTGAACCCGCTCAGACACATCGTTTACTAGCACTAACAGAAAGCGTTGCCCGGATTCAAATACCTCACTCATGGACAGGGACACGGGAAACGACCGTCCGGTGCGACTTTGGCCTTGGACTAAGTGCTCCTCTGCAGCTCCCGGTGGTCCCAAATCCCCGTTAAGTCCGCGACTAACCACTCCTCGATCTGGGTGCATAGCCTCGGGAATGATCTCGCCCACGTTTCGCCCAACCAACCAACCGCCATCGCAATCGAATAAGGTTTTAGACCGGGCATTGACCCGTAAAATCGTGCCTCGATGGTCTACGCCCAGGACACCTACTGGGGCAATCTCAAGCAGAGATTCGATGTGATTGAGTGCATCTGCTCGCTCTCGCGTCACCAATGCCAGCGCTGCAAGATCTGCCACCGAACTGATGAATGCTTTTTCATCTTCGGTCCATGTGCGATGCCCACCAAGGTGCTCTGCACAGACCACTCCTCGAACTGCGTCGCCGGAAAAAATTGGCGCGTCAAGCATGGCCCCTATGCCCTGGGGGATTAAATATTGGGAAGCGAATTCTCGGGTTCTGGGATCTTCTGGCGCATCATCTGCAGCAATAACCCGTGAATCATCGCAGGCATTAAAGTAAGCAGGATAATCGGACGCCAGGAGCGCCGGCGCAATGGAATGTTGATCACCTTGCAACAAATCCATACAGATCAGTTGGCTGCGGTCAGCGTTAAAAAACCAAATGCCGGCTCGTTCTACGGCCAAATAGCGAGCAGTGGCTTCAGTAATTTGTTTGAGCGCCTGGGAAAAATCCGGGTCAGGATGGCGTAACGACATTGCAAGATCCAAAAGCGCCTTGTTTTGGGTCTTTAATGTTCCGATGTTACGGTTGGTATCAACTGTCATTTTTCCCTCCGGATCGCAGTATACGCACATTCACCGGCAGCGTTACATGCAACAACCCGGACTTTTCGTCAGTACAATTCGTCGCTTCACAACCCTCAACGACGAGACAAAAAGAGGACAATTGTGACGGAGCCAATGCTCATGGGTCGTCGTTTCCGCGGGTCTGCGTGGCGATGCGATCCTTAGATGCATTCCACAGGTCATTCATGTTTTCCATTGTTAACGCTGACCAGGAGACAGAGGTTTCATTGGCAATACATTCCATCGTTCTAAATCGCTCCTCGAATTTTCGATTCGCCTTGCGCAAAGCGCGTCCTGGGTCGAGCTTTAGATGGCGAGCTAATGACATCATTGAGAATAATAAATCACCTAACTCCTCTTCCACGTGGTGTGGATGGCTTGGCTCGGCGGTGGCCTGTTTCAATTCCAGTAACTCTTCATCGACTTTCGCTATGACGGCCTCGGGATTTGGCCAGTCGAATCCAACCACGGCAGCCTTGCGACTGAGTTTCTCCGCCTTCATCCATTCCGGCAGTCCCTGGGTCAGCCCTGCCAATGCAGAGGGATCGGAATCATCAGCTCGCTCAGCTTGTTTCATCGCCTCCCAGGCTGCAGTTTGTTGCTGGGCAGATTCGATCTTTTCATCCCCAAACACATGAGGGTGGCGGCGCACCATCTTTTCGTTGATAGACTTTGCGACGGCTTCAAAATCAAATAGCGCTTGCTCCTTGGCCATTTGTGCATGGAAAACCACCTGCAGCAGCAAATCTCCCAATTCGTCTTTAACCTCATCCATGGCGCCTCTATCTATGGCATCAGCCACTTCGTAGGCCTCTTCAATGGTGTATGAAGCAATGGATTGGAAGCTCTGTTTCAAATCCCAGGGGCATCCGCCGTTCGGATCTCTGAGCTGGGCCATAATGTCCAGCAATCGCTGTATTTCACTCATTGGGACTGTTCTCCGTCAAACCGTATCAAGATCTGGGCACCACCCAAATCACTGCGTCCAATGCTCATCGTCGCCGAGTAGGCATCAACCATCTCTCTTACCACAGCAAGTCCAATGCCGTGGCCATCGATTTTTTCGTCCCCACGCACCCCGCGTTGAAGCAGCTTCTCGGCCTGATCTTCGGCAATTCCCGGACCATCGTCATCAATACGCAGCTCCAACCCAGGGCGGGCGAGCCCAGGCAGTAAAACCGCCGTGAGCAATACCTGTCCTTCACACCACTTAAACGCGTTCTCTAACAGGTTGCCCAACAACTCAGATAAATCCCCGGCCTCGCCGAAAAACCGAGCCTTGGGATCAATATCAAAGTCACAACGAATCTGGCGATCCCGGTACGCTTGCTCCAAGGTTTGTACAATTCCTTCCGCGGTTTGGGTAATCGGTATTGGACGAGCAAAGGTCGCATGTCCAGAGGTGCGGGCACGCTTTAGCTGGTAGCTGACAATATCGTCCATCCTGCCGACCTGGGACCGCAGCAACTCGGGGTCGTCTGCCGGTTTTCCATCCAATGCGGTGCGCATGACGGTCAATGGCGTCTTGAGACTGTGAGCCAGGTCAGCCAGTGCGTTACGAAAACGCGCGAGTTGCTTTCTCTCAGCGCCAATGAACGTGTTTATGCTGCCGGTTAGACCGGCAAGTTCCAGTGGGTACTCTCGCTCAATGGTGTCGGTTTCGCCGCGCTGCACTCGAGCCAGATCCGCTGCTACATTTCTTAGCGGTCTCAAACTCCAGCGGAGCACCGCTGACTGTACTAGCAGCAGCAACAGCGACGCAGCACCGAGCCAACCCCATAGTGATCGGCGAAATTCAGCCATCTGTCCTTCATAGGCAAGGATCGACTCAGCTGCATGAAAGGTAAAGGGCACATCCAGACCTGATTGGCTCTCCCAGGCAACGCCTTGGCTCAACACAAACATGCCCTCGCTCTCACTGGGTAGCAAAAATTGACTCTGACCAACGCCAACGGCTTGTGGCCAAACCAGGTTGTTACCAACCATGGAGCTTGAATCCCAGCTCAAGGTGTCCCCCACAACATGGGCATACAAGCCCGACCCAGGGCGGCTCAAACGGGGTTCTGGAGACGCATCGGGTAAGAAAAGTTCTCCATCAGTGGTAAGTTCAGCGGCTGCCAGCAAGGTAAAAACCACCCCTTGTAACCTATCCCTCACCGCGTCTCGCGCGCTTTCTGAAAACGCTCGATCCAGCACCAATCCGGTGACCCCGAGAAACGCGATAAGGGCGATGCCAGCGGCCAGGGTCAGCCGAGTGGTCAGTGAAAAGGGTTTAGACACGCTCATGGGCGTTCATAATAACGTGATCAGCACAATGTTCGGGCACTTTGAGTCGTTGGCGACTCAGACCCTTTGAGCAAGGTGCGTTATTGAATCGCGCGAAAGCGATAACCTCGGCCGCGCAGGGTCTCGATAGGCTTGGTGGTTCCTTTCGGATCCAGCTTTTTTCGAAGACGCCCAACAAAAACTTCAATGACATTGCTGTCGCGATCGAAATCCTGTTCGTAGATGTGGTCTGTCAGACGGGATTTCGAAATCACCTCGCCGGCGTGCATCATCAGGTATTCCAGCACCTTATATTCAAAGGATGTCAGCTCGACAGGCTGATCAGACAAGGTGACCTGTTGCGCACTGGTATCCAAGGCAATTGGGCCGCAGCGCAACACCGATTGAGCCCAGCCTGCAGCTCGGCGCACCAGTGCATTAAGCCGAGCCAGCAATTCTTCAACGTGAAAAGGTTTCACCAGATAATCGTCAGCGCCTGCGCCAAGCCCTTCCACTTTATCCTGCCATTCACCTCTAGCAGTGAGAATCAGCACCGGAAAGCGCTTCTCGGCTTTCCTCCACTGTTCAATCACTTCCATACCGTTGAGTTTCGGAAGGCCCAGATCGACCACCGCAACGTCAATGGGGTATTCCCGTCCTAGATAAAGACCTTCTTCACCATCAGCCGCTGCATCAACGGCATATCCTTCTCTTTGCAGTCTGGCAACCAGAGTCTCGCGTAGGGGCGTATCGTCTTCCACAACCAAAACGCGCATCGCCTTAGCCCCTGGGTCTGCGAGATTTGACGGGGTCGCCGGCCACTTGCACGTAACGCACCTTGCCGTCTTTAGTCAGCACTTTGACAACATGAATTTGGCGATTGTTGCGAATCTCTGTCCTTGCTGACAGTACTTTGCCGCCGGTATCTCTGCGGACCTTGTTCACTGCCTGGGACAGTGTCATTGCGTTTGCCGCACCCACACCTAGCCCTAGACTGAGTCCAACAGTCAGGCCTAGCAGCAGATGGCGGCGGCGCTTATTCATTGCGAAATATTATCACTCGTTGGAGACGAAAAAGCAGCGTCTTTGTCTCAGTTATGTTAACCAAGGGTTTAGGGACGTTCACAAACATCCAGCGCACCTTGATTCATGATGGGCCTAACAATACCAGCTGAAACTTAACCCTGGCTGAATCGACCCATGGTGCTGAAGCTACCAGCTAAGCAAGCGTTCACGCAGTGCGTCAAAGGTCGGATCTATGTCGCAGTAACTAACAGGACGTTCCAGCAGCTCGCTCAATGCGGGCGGCACCTCAACGCCACGTCCAATCAACGGTTCAACCGTCCCTTCAAATTTCGCCGCGTGGGCGGTTGCCAGGGCAATCCAGGGGCCAGGCTCCGCTAATTCGTTAAACGCCGCGATGGCAGTGGCGGTATGGGGGCAAACCGTTAACCCAAGGGTGGAAAAGCTGTCTGAAATCACCTTGTTTATGGTGTCGTCAGCGACGGAAAAAGCCGTTACCTGATGGCGCAAATCTTCAAACTGAGGATGAAGGTGGCGCAATCGTTCCATATTACTGGGGTTGCCCACATCCATCGCGCTGGCCAGGGTGGCGACGGTATCGCTAGGTTCCCAATTACCGGACCCTAGAAACCGAGGAATCACCGTGTTTGCGTTGGTTGCCAGCACAATACGACCAATGGGCAAACCACAGCGTCGAGCCCATATACCGGCCAAGGCGTTGCCCAAATTCCCCGTGGGCACAATAAAATTCGCCGCGGTCTGGTGTTGTTGATACCAGCGAACACTAGCCGCCGCGTAGTAACTCATCTGGGGCAGCAAACGGGCGATGCTGATGCTGTTGGCCGAGGTCAACGGGATTGCCTCTCGCAGCTTGGCATCCATAAAGGCGGTTTTTACCAGTCGCTGGCAGTCATCGAAATCTCCTGCCACCCGCAAACTCATAACGTTGTCACCCCAGCAAGTGAGCTGGTGCTCCTGGCGCTGGGAGACGCCGCCCTGGGGATAAAGAATCACGACTCTAAGGCCGGCACGTTCAGCGCAGGCCGCCGCGACGGCGCTACCGGTATCACCGGATGTGGCAACCATGACCGTCGGTTGCTGATCTCCACTTAGCCGACTAAGACATGCTGCCAGAAATCGCGCGCCGACATCTTTAAAGGCCGCTGTCGGCCCATGAAACAGCTCGAGAATGGACAGACTCGGGTCTGAACTGCCGACCGTTGGAACCGCAAAGTTCAGCGCCTCATTACAAATATCTCCCAGCTCATCGGCCAGCAGGTCTCCGGCAAAAAACGGTCGAATGAGCTGCTCGCCGGTGACCGCTAATTCAGCATCGGGGTCAAATTCGGCTGGCTCATGACAGGGAAACTGTTTGGGAACATACAGTCCGCCATCGGGCGCAAGCCCCTGCAGTATGGCCTCTGCCAATGGGATTGCAGGCCCGCCACGGGTGCTGTGAAAGTGCATAGCTTAAACGTTCCCTGATGAGGTAATACGATATTAGCCAGCGGAACCCGCGGTATCACTCACCAAGCGTGCCCCTGGACAGTTCACCGGCGAACTGTAAACGGTAGTCGCCAACCCAGCATCAGAAAAAGCCTCGGCCATGGCCTCTCCCCCAGCGGTTGCTGCACTCTCGGCCTGAAACCAAGCGAAAACACTGGGACCAGATCCTGAAATTGAGCAACCCACCGCACCGGCTTCCAGAGCAGCGGCCTTAACCGCACTAAATCCAGGAATGGAATCGGCGCGTTGGGGCTCCACCAACAAGTCTTTCAAGCTTGCGGCAATGGCGTCCATATTTTTATCAAAGCAGCCCGCAATAAACGCGGCCAAGTTGGCTGATTGAGCAACCACTAACTCACGGGAAAACCCCTTTTTTAGGGTCGCTCGGGAATCCCGGGTTTCGATTTCGATTTGCGGATGCACCACGATACATCGCAGCCGGCTGGGTGCCGGTATCGACATTGGATAGCGTTGCCCATGGGGACCGACGATAGCTAACCCACCCAGCAGTGAGGCTGCGACGTTGTCGCCATGTTCACTGCCGCTCGCTGCTCGCTCACCAGCCAAGGCATAGGGGTAAAGCTGAGGTATTTGCAACGGAATTTTCAGCATTTTGTTGACTGCCACAACCGCAGCAGTTGCCGATGCTGCGGAGCCGCCAAGACCGGAACCTAGAGGTATTCCTTTGTCCACCTCAACCGAGAAACCGGATTCAAGAGACAAACTATCAACCATCGCTTGAACCGCTTTGAGCGCTGTGTTGTTCTCAACATCATCGGGTAACGAGTCAAGCACACCGCTGACGCCGGCCAGATGGATACCAGGCTTCTCCGTCTGCCTGACGGTAACGGTGTCGCCGACGCCTTGCAAGGCGTGACCCAGCACGTCGAAACCCACCGCCACATTGCCCACACTAGCGGGCGCGAAAGCAGAGGCTTCGCGAATATTGCCCAGCGAGACGCTGTCGCGTGAGTTTTCCTGATTGGTCATGTTGTTAGTCAGTCCTCATATTGCCGTGCTGGCGCCACCTGGGGTGAACCCAGCATGGAACCCAGCCGCAGCAGGTCAGCAAAAACCCCTGCTGCCGTCACTTCTGGCCCAGCGCCTGGCCCACGGACAATCAGCGGATTGTCGCAGTAGCGCTCGGTCACGTATCGCACCACGTTGTCAGTGAGGTCAATTCCGGCAAATGGATGGTCCGCCGGTACCTCCGTTAAACCCACACTTGCCTTACCATCACTTGTTAGCCGTCCGACAAACCGCAGTCGCCTATTATCTTTAGAAGCGTTTCTCAGCCGAGTTTCCAGCTCACCGTCGTGGGATTTCAATCCATCGAGAAATTCCTCGACGCTAGACTGGCTCAACTCCTCAGGTACCAATGATTCAACTTTTAGGTCATTGACGTTGAGTTCCATGCCAATTTCCCGCGCTAAAATCACCAGTTTTCGAGCCACATCGGTGCCGGTGAGATCATCTCTGGGGTCCGGTTCTGTGTATCCTTTTTCCCAGGCTTCTCGCACTAACTCTGAAAATCCACGCTTCCCGTCATACATATTAAACAAATATGCGAGGGTGCCGGAAAATATTCCTTCAATCATTTGCACTCTATCACCGGTCTGGCGCAGATCTGAGAGGGTCTGAACTACCGGCAAACCCGCACCCACAGTGGTTTCGTATAGGTATCGGGTGCCACCGTCACGACAGGCCTGACGCAACTGGCGGTACATGGGTAAATCGCCCGCAGCAGCCTTTTTATTGGCGGTAATGACGTGAATTCCGCGCTGCAGCCACTCATGGTGCAATTGGGCAACCCCATCACTGGCCGTGCAGTCGATCAAAACGGCATGGGGAATGTGCTCGGTTTGAACGTGATCCGCCAGTTGCTCAAGGTCTGTCTGGCCACCGCGGCTTTTCATTGCCTCCGGCCATTGGCTTAGATCGATCCGGCTATCATCAAGCAGCATATTGCGCGATCCTGCCACCGCCCGAATACGGATATCGATGCCTGACTCTTCTTCAAGTCGAGAGATCTGGCGCTGCAACTGGTTGAGTAATGCACCACCCACATTGCCATGTCCGATAATGCCAACTGACAATGTTTGCGCTGACAAATAAAACGCTGAATGCACCGCGCGCAAGCCTCGCTGCACATCCGCTTTCGGAATTACCGTTGAGATGTTGCGCTCTGAGGAGCCTTGAGCGATGGCCCGAATATTAATCCCCGCCGCACCCAGAGAGGAAAAGTAGCGAGCCGCGATACCGGGTCGTCCAGCCATTGAGTCCCCCACAATGGCCAATACACTGTGACCAGGCTGAGCACTAATGGTATTGATCAGCCCCTGACGCAGCTCGTCTTCAAATTCCTCTTCCAACAGCGCGCTGGCGGTTCGTAGATCTCGGCCGGCAACTCCGACACATATTGAGTGCTCAGAGGAGGCCTGACTTATCATCACAACCGATATGCTGCCGCGCTTAAGCGCGCCGAATAGGCGTCGAGCGGTTCCCGGCACACCGATCATGCCGCCGCCCTCCACATTCAGCAAACCCACATCATCAATGGCAGAAATGCCTTTGATACTGAAGTCATCGCCGCCGGAGGGCCCAATCCGAGTACCGGCGCCGTCCGGTGCAAAGGTATTTCGAATCCGCACAGGGATGGCTGCCGCAATGGCAGGCCCCAGCGTTTGAGGGTGAATCACTTTGGCGCCGAAATACGCCAGTTCCAGCGCTTCATCAAACGAAATAGCACTCAGCACTCGGGCGTCGGGGACCAGCCTTGGGTCCGCGCTCATCACCCCGTCCACATCGGTAAAGATGTGAATTTCATCGGCCCCCATCAAGCGCCCAACGATAGCGCCAGAGAAATCACTGCCGTTGCGGCCCAACGTTGTAGTCCGACCGCTGGCGGTTCGTGCAACATAGCCCGGCATCACCCAGATTGCCGGTTTGCGGTCAGCAAGCGTCTCAGCCAAGGCGTTATTAGAGGCCTTCCAATCCACATTGGGGCCCATCTCACCATCACCCACCACCAAAAAGGCTCTAGCGTCCAGCCAGTCCACGTCGGCCCCGTTACTCTTCAGATACGCGGTCAGCAATCGGGATGACCAAAGCTCACCCATACCCGAAACCGCATCGCGCACCGGCCCGTCCGCCGAACGGACTAATGAGGCGCTGCGGAGCAAATCAGCGAGGTCAGAAAAATCACTTTCGACCTGGGCCGGTACCTCGTTAACCAGATCGACAAACGCCTGTCGCTGGCGTTCACACAGCTCGGCCAGCGGCTGGGAATAGTCCGTGCCGGACTCAGACAGATCGATTAAATTAAACAACGCATCGGTCATGCCCTTCATAGCGGACACAACAACAATCAGCGGCGACCCCAAGGCCGCCGTGCAGATGTCGGCTACCCGGCGGTAGTGGTTGGCGTCAGCAACGCTGCTGCCGCCAAATTTGTAAACTCTGGCTTTAATCTTCCTGTCTCCTTGAATGACCGACTACTAGGCCTTTTACGTTGTGACCTTGCCTGTCAAAAAATTTCCGCAATCATGCAGCGGACGCTACCACCGGCTTTTTCTATTTCACTGACATCTACGCTGCGTACATTGAACCCCGAGCGCTGGAAAAAATCGAGGGTTGAGTCGGACATCGCCGCCCTTGCCCGCTCACTCATCACCACGTCTTCCGCTGTTACCGCTAGGCAATTGGCGACAAAGTGGTTCTTTTCCGCTTCGCTGAGATAGCAAACCTGGTCACCATACAGCGCGGTCAATACTTCGCGTAGCCCGTCATAGTGGGGCTGGGGCGCAAAACTCACCACGGCCCTGCCCGCCAAAACCGATAACACAACGTTAGTGTGATACTCCGATGCCTGCAAAGGAAATGTAAAGGTCGCTGTTAGCCCAAACGCTTCATGCATTGCTGCCGCGCCTTCCAAGTTTGCCCGCTCGCTCAGCCCGCAAAAACCCAGTTGTCTGGCATGATCAATTACCAGCGCCCCGGTAAGTTCGGCAATACCTTGGCCACCCGCCAGATCAACCACCGAATAACCCAGTGTTTCTGTGAAGAACCGCCGAATGCCTGGGTGAACGGTTTCTCGCTGACGACCGGGATAACGCATAGCACCGGTAATCAAGGTTTTTTGAGCGGTGGCAAAACTGTTGTTAGGAAAAATACTGTCCCCGGTATCGGGTTGTGGACTGAATTGCACCGTTGGCAATTCCAGGTCTCTAAGCAGTTGGGCCAGATCGCACTGTTGCTGCCAGGCTGTGGCTGCGCTTGCCGGGTCATCCAGGTTCAGATAGAGATTATCCACAGCGGTTTCCGGCGCCACCGAGAACCCGCGATCGGTCACCAGTAGCACCGCATTAGCAGTGGCTGAGGAAAAATCCGCGGCGGCGTTGGTTGCCGCTTGTAGGAACTGGACGGGGTCTGAGGTCAGCATTTCTTGAATCAGGCAAAAGCCGCTAATTCTACCTCAAAACCACGGTTGCACACGGATAGAATCCCGCCCGCGCTCAGTCTAAAAGACGTCTTGCGCAGGCAGAAAATTCAATCGTTAGGGCGACTCAAAACCGTCTTGGAACACCGACTCACCCAAAATCGCAATCGTGATCATGGCGGTATCGAACAAACCCAATGCATCGGTCACTCGAACCGTTAACGTTACAGGACCCAGGGCAGCGGAATCTGCCACCGTACTTGTGCCGTCGTCGCTGATGGCAGCACACGCGCTCCAGCTCTATCACGCAGCATGCCCTGCCGCGCGACTCATGGAGGCCAATGCGCCTTCAATCACCCACCAGCCGGCATCGGCCCGATGGGCGTTTTCCGATAGGAAGCGGCGCCAGAATCGGCCACCGGGCTGACCTTGAAACAGCCCTAACACATGGCGAGTCATATGCTTCAATGGCGTGTTTTCGGAAAGCTTCTGCTCTACATAAGGACGCCAGGAGGCCAACACCCCTTGGCGGCTTTCCGGCCCACCGCCGCCCAGCAGCTGACTCTGACACTGAGTGAGAATCCAAGGATTGTGATAGGCCGCGCGACCCAGCATCACGCCATCGACATAAGTCAGATTTTCAACACATTGATCAACGCTGTCGATACCGCCGTTAATCACCACGGTAAGATCCGGATGCTCTCGAGCAAGTCGATAAACCCGGGGGTAGTTAAGCGGCGGTATGGTGCGGTTTTCTTTTGGGCTGAGCCCCTGCAACAGCGCTTTGCGCGCGTGCACTAGCAACGTTTTCACGCCACTGGTGACAACGGCCTCAACAAAGGTTTCAAGGTCGCTGTCTTCGTCCTGCTCGTCCACACCCAGTCGGTGCTTCACCGTGACCGGAATGGAGACTGCTTCGACCATGGCGCTAAGGCACTCAGCAACCAAACCCGGTTCGCGCATTAAACAGGCCCCAAAACGCCCGTTTTGCACCCGGTCGCTAGGGCAACCCACATTAAGGTTCACCTCCCTATAGCCCCACTCCTGGGCAATGACTGCGCACTGGGCCAACGCCTCAGGATCGGAGCCCCCTAGCTGCAGAGCTACGGGATGTTCGGCCGGGTCAAACCCCAGCAGCTTTTCACGGTCACCATGAATCACGGCACCTGTGGTCACCATCTCGGTGTAAAGCAAGGCGCCGGGCGCCAGCAAACGATGGAAATACCGACAGTGGCGGTCGGTCCAGTCCATCATCGGTGCCACGCAGAGTGTTCGATTAAGGTCTTTTTCTATCATCTTACGTGTCAAACAATTGCCGAACATCCCGACGCTGTACCTTTCCGGTTGCGTTATAGGGCAACGCCTCAACACACACCAACCGCTCGGGAAATTTGAACACCGCCATGCCGCGCTCTTCCAAGAACGAGGTGATGTCCTTGAGGTCGACAGATTGTTCAGGTTTAGGTACCACCGCAACACCGACTCGCTCACCAAGAACTGGGTCATCCACACCTACTACACAAACCTCCGCCAGTTTGGGATGGGCAGTGAGTTCATTGTCGATTTCTGCCGGTGAGATATTAACGCCGCCGCGGACAATGATGTCTTTGCAGCGACCAACAAATTGGTAAAGGTCCGGTTGGCCCCCGCTACTGGCTATTTGAAAAACGTCACCCGTGCGAAAATAGCCATCTGCGGTAAACACCTCTTCGTTGGCGAGCGTCGATTGGTAGTAGCCGTCAAACAGCGTTGCACCCCACACCTCCAATTCCCCTGGTTCGCCCGCCGATTGAATCTCTTCTCGACTATCCAACGAGACCAATCGGGTTCGGGTAAATGCCGCTGCGCGATTTGACCATTCAAACCCTTCCACTCCGAAACGTGGAAAGTAGTGGGCGCGATCGGCGAAAACCGGAACGTCCTGAGGGCCGGAGGCTAAACAAATGCCTTCATTGGAACCAAAAATGTTCAAAATTTCGATGCCGAAGTCATTGCCAAACCCAGCCACCATAAACTCAGACAACGGTGCACTACCCGAGCCGATGGCGCGAAGGCTAGAGACATCCACCGAGTCAAGAATATCCCGGCGATTGAGCAACATGGTCAAAACCGCTGGCGGCGCAATGGTGTATGCCACCTGCTCTTGCTGAATTTGCTGCAGATAAACTTGCATATCGAAGGGATGATGCAGAACCAGCGTGCACTCCCTCATCAACCAGCAATAGAGAAATCCGCCAATGGCTGCCATGTTCACTAATGGAAACGGGTTAAGTAAAACCTCGTGGTCGCGCATTTGCGCAACATCGTGAGCACCCATGGCTGATGCCATCCACATGTTGTGACTGCGGGGCACACCCTTTGGCAGCCCGGTGGTACCCGAAGTCCAGCAAATGGTAAAAATATCATTGGCACAAAGGGTCAAAGACCGCTGGTATTGCCTTGATGGGCCGTTGTCCCGATTCCCGTTGTTATCTAGCGCCAGCGCATCCATCCCATCCGGCACACCCTCGCCAAAACACAGCCGGGTGCATGCCGAGTCAAACGACCCGAGATGTCCTTCCGCAAAAGCCTTCCCTTTGAAATGGCTAACTGAAATGTAAGCAGCAGGACTCAAGAGCTCGTTGGCTTTCGACAACTCGAAGGGCCCATATTGCATGGGCACGGGACTGATAATCACACCCAGTTTGTCCAGTGCCAGATAAAGTATTGCCAACTCAGCGATGTTGGGAAGCTGAACCACAACAATGTCATTTTGCCGCAAGCCTTCGTTATAGAGATCTGCGGTCAGATTGTCGGCCAGCAGCGAAAGTTCGGAAAATGTCCAGCGCTTTGGTTCGCCATCAGTGAACTGGGTTCTATCTAATGGATCAATCAATGCTGTGCGATGGGGTGAAGCTTGGACGGCCCGGGTAAACAGATCATCCAGACGATCTGTTCCCCACCAGCCTTGCTCGGTCATCTCACGGATTCGTTGCTCTGAGGATGTACGCAAGACCGTCTCCCTTTCGTCAGCCCCCATTGGCACCATTGCCAAGCCATAGGGCTGCCCGTATATTTTCAGTGTATGGATGACAAATTGACTAATCAACCAACGACGGCCTCACCTATTGGCGGAAAACAACACTGCCAGCCTTTAACCCCCAGATTCCGCCAACTTTTCCATCATCTATGAGCAGCCGAACCTATATTCTGGGTGGCTACCAGACGGACTTTTCGGAAAATTGGGCCCGCGACGGGCTGGAACTATTCGACCGATTCCGGCACACCGTGACCCAAGCAATGGCGGCAACCGACATTACGCCGGAGCAGGTTGAAGTGGCCCACGTTGGCAACTTTGCGGCGGAACTATTTTGTCGCCAGGGCCACCTGGGGGGCTTTTTTGCCGCCTGCGACCCGACGTTTTCCGGCCTGCCAGCAGCCCGCCATGAAGCAGCCTGCGCGTCTGGCAGCCTGGCCATTTTGGCAGCGTCTGCAGACCTTGAAGCCGGCAGATACGGATTGGCCGCTGTGATCGGCATTGAACAAATGCGCAATGTGCCCGGCCAAAAAGCAGCCGAATATATTGGCGGCCCTGCCATGTGGAGCGGCCATGAGGCCACCGAGGTGAACTATCCATGGCCACATATTTTCAGCGAACTGGCCAAAGAATATGACCAACGTTTCGGTTTGAATTCCGAACACCTTGCCGAAATTGCGAAAATTAATTTCGCCAACGCTAAGCGCAATCCCAACGCCCAAACCCGGAATTGGCAATTCAGCCCAGAGAGTTTTATGCCCGATGATCAAGCCAACCCAGTGATTGAGGGGCGAATGCGCAAACACGATTGCGGCCAAATCTCTGACGGCGCAGCGTGCATCTTTCTGGCCAATGCATCGGTGGCCACGGACTACGCAAAACGTCGTGGGATAAAACTGGACACCCTCCCCTATATTAAAGGTTGGGGCCATCGCACTGCACCCATCAGCTACCAGCAGAAAATCGCCGACAGCCAATCATCAGATTACATTTTCCCCCACGTACGCGGCACAGTGGTCGATGCATTTGAGCGTGCTCAGATGCCCGGCGTTGATAGCCTTGATGGCATCGAAACCCATGATTGTTTTACCAGCACTGAATACATGGCCATTGACCACTTCGGTGTCACCGCTCCCGGCGAAAGCTGGAAAGCGATTGAGGATGGCAGCATTACCGCCAACGGCAGGCTGCCCATCAATGCCAGTGGTGGACTCATCGGCGCTGGCCATCCGGTAGGGGCAACCGGAGTACGAATGGTGCTCGATAGCTTTAAGCAGGTCACCGACAGCGCCGGCCCGTACCAGATTGAAGGTGCGAAAAACGTTGCCACTCTCAACATTGGCGGCAGCGCTACCACCACCGTCAGTTTTAT
>CAZLJY010000093.1:0-16928 GCA_964559945.1 uncultured Gammaproteobacteria bacterium
GCTCCCGACAGTGGTACGCCGGTGGCGGAAACAAACGACTAGCTGGTTTTTCCCGCGCTTCGTTTGATGCTGCGGTGCAAATTCAACTGTTAGCCATCCTTATGTTACTGAGAACGCGCAGCATGACTGTTCGGGTCATCATTTGGACACTTTCGATGGTGGCAATTTACCCAACCAATAGCAAAGGGATCATGATGGTGGCCGCCATCATGACGCCGATCATGGTGTTACAGCACCGTTTGCCCGAATCTCCATTGCGCGTATTACCCGCGCTATTTGGTGGCCTAGCCCTCGCGCTGCCGTTATCCACGCTGATGTTTAGGTTTGATTCAACGTTCAACGATCCGAAACTGGCAAGCGCGACATTCTCGTTTTTCGATCGCCTGAATCGAATGTGGCCAGAAGCTTGGACCCTACTGGCTGATGACGGCAACCTTCTACTCGGTCGAGGATTAGGGGGTATTGGCACTGGGCAGACTTATTTCGAATCCAGTCTCTTCAATGCAGGAGACAATCTTTTTATGTACTGGCTTGTCGTATTTGGCTTGGCGGCGCTGCCGGGTTTTGCCCTCATCCTGTTAAGAACACTGAGACTCAAGCCACTGCAATGCCCTGAACAGTTGCGAGTCTACTGCCTGCTAATGGCCATTCTCATCTATGGAAGCATGACGAATATTGTAGAAAACGCTGTATTTGCATTGGTCTGCGGGCTGGTGTGTCGCTACCTTTGCGCGGCTCCCAACGCTACCTCGGGCCACCGTCAACTGGGAGCACTATCCAATGCCTGAGCCCCTGACACTTTGGATTAATGCGCGCTTTCTCTCCCGCCCGGTAAGCGGCGTTGAGCGTGTGGCGCGAGAAATTCTCCATGTCATGTCCAATCAGTTTTTGGATAACAACGGCACACTGATGATCGACGACCAACCGTGGAAATTTAGGCTCGTCGGCCCCCGGTTAGGTTTGTCTTCACCCTGGGACAACATCCCGCTGACGGAAATCGGCAGATGGTCAGGGCATATGTGGGAGCAGACCAGTCTTGCCAAACACACAGCAGGGCAATGGTTATTGAATCTATGTAACACCGGTCCGTTGTTGAAACGCCAACAGCTAACCTTTCTCCACGATGCGCAACCGTTTGCGATTCCAGACAACTTTACCGCGGCATTCCGCCTTTGGTATCGGATTATGTATCGCTGCCATGCACGCTTTGCGCACCGAATCTTAGTCAACTCTCATTTCTCGGCCTCGGAACTCAAAAAACATGTGGGGCTCAAAACCCGTAAAGTGATTCATTGCCCCTTGGGTATCGATCACCAGGGCAGAGATTCGCCCGAGGCACCGTCGAGCCCGGCGGTGAAGTTACCCTCCAGTCCATTTTTGCTTGCTGTTTCCAGCGCAAATCCCAACAAAAACTTTTCCGGCTTACTCAAGGCGCTGGAAACGATGGGCACAGCAGCCCCCTCATGTGTCATCGTCGGTCAACAACATCAACAGCAATTCGCTGCGATGGCTATAGATCCAGCGAAAGTCCAACACATGGGCTATGTCTCGGACCAAACGTTGATGGCCCTTTACCGTCGGGCGGACGCGTTAGTTTTTCCTTCATTTTATGAGGGATTTGGGTTACCACCTCTGGAGGCAATGGCCCAGGGATGCCCAGTCATCGTTTCCAATGCCAGCGCTATTCCCGAGGTGTGTGGCGAAGCTGCCGAATATTGCGACCCATCCGACCCCCAAAGCATTGCATCAGCGATATACAACGTCTGTGGCGATGCCAATCGGCGCAAACACCTGTCTGAAATCGGCGTTAGACACGCAAACACCTTTACCTGGCAAAAGGCGGCGAAAGCACTCATAAGTGCGTTAAAAACATAATCACTTTTATCATTATTTTTCATTTAATTAGCATTTTTATCATTATAATGACGCAAACGATACGGAGAAAGCCCATGAGAGTTGCAGTAATCCACGACTGGTGCGTCATTTATGGCGGCGCCGAACGCGTCTTGGAAAGAATCCTGGATGCATACCCTGATGCCGATGTTTTTTCATTGATTGATAAAGTTCCTGAGGACCAGCGTGGTTTTCTTCGAGGCAAAGTGCCAACCACCAGCTTTCTTCAAAAGATCCCTTTGGTTGGCAAAATTTATCGACACTTGTTGCCATTGATGCCGCTGGCCATCGAGCAGTTTGATTTGTCCCAATACGATTTGGTCATATCCAGCAGTTACTGCGTCGCTAAGGGCGTGCTTACCGGCCCTAACCAGGTCCACGTTTGCTATTGCCACTCGCCAATGCGATATGCCTGGGATCATTATCATGAGTATTTGCAAGAATCGAATCTCACTCGAGGACCACTGTCTTGGTTCGTCCGATGGCAACTGCATCGAATTCGTAGCTGGGACGTTCGCTCCGCCAACACCGTTGATCAATTTGTCGCGAACTCTCAGTTCGTCGCAGCAAGAATTGCCAAGTATTACCGACGCAAATCCGAGCTGGTATTTCCACCGGTGGAAACGGACCTGTTCGAACGACACGATGAAAAATCGGATTTCTATGTTGCAGCCGGCCGATTTGTACCGTTTAAACGATTGGATCTTGCCGTCGACGCTTTCACTGCAATGCCAGAAAAACAGCTGGTGATGATTGGTGACGGGCCAGAAATGAAAAAGCTTAAAAAACGCGCGGGCCCCAACATCACGTTTCTTGGGTTTCAGCCTCCAGAAGTGATGAATGACTATTTGTCCAAGGCACGGGCATTCATATTTCCGTCAGAAGAAGACTTTGGCATTGTGCCCGTTGAGGCCCAGGCTTGCGGGACCCCAGTGATTGCTTTCGGGTCTGGCGGGGCGCTGGAAACCGTATTGCCACTAACCGGTGATTCATCCAACAATACTGCTGTTACAGGGGTTTTCTTCAATCGCCAGTCAGCTGGCTCCCTGGTCGACGCTGTGGCGCGATTTGAACAGAACTTGGATCGATTTGACCCTAAGACTATCAGTGACCACGCGGCAACGTTTTCCCCTAGAAAGTTCGTTGATCGACTAACGGCGGTCGTTCGCAAAACAATGCGAGCACAAACCTATCAACCAACACAAAACCATCAGCACCACTCCAACGTGATAAACGCTGACTTTTCCGGTTTGGGGCTACCCGAGGGGCGTTAGATTAAGGGGTCATTAAAGGAAGTAGGAACGCTGAGATAAGCGCTTTGGCAATTTAGCCGAGTAGTGCTTTCACCTGAGCACTGACCAGTTGCATATCTGCGCGGCCCGCCACCTTGGCTTTTACTTGGCCCATCACCTTGCCCATGTCTTTCATGGACTCGGCACCCGTGGCGCTGATCACCTCTTTAACGATGGCGGTAAGCTCCGCCTCTGTGAGCTGCTCGGGCAGATAGACTTTCAGCACCCCGATCTCAAAGCTTTCGATGTCCGCCAAGTCCTGGCGATCGGCAGCTTCGTACTGGCTCAAAGCATCGCGCCGTTGCTTCACCATTTTTTCGATCAGGCTGGTGATCTGGGCATCGTCCAAATCAACTCGATCATCCACCTCTCGGCGTTTGATCTCAGCCAGCGCCATGCGAATCGTGCCCAGACGCTGTTTCTCGCCGGACTTCATGGCTGTCTTCATGTCGTCAGTTAAACGGGCTTTCAGGGGCGCAGTCATAAAAGATGGCTTTCTTTGGATAATCCTGGGGGCCAGAACAACCCCCGTTGGCAGTTTAGCGCTTTGCGGTGGATTGACTGGTCAGACCAAACTCGGCCTGTTTCAATCCGCCGACCGCTCTGGTGAGCGATGGGCGCCATTCAGCCGAACAGTCGGCGAACTCTAGTAAAGTCGGCTGCGACGGGTCACTTCGCGGGAAATCCGGCGCAGGTGACGCTTTACGGCAGCGGCTTTCTTGCGCTTTCGTTCTTGGGTGGGCTTTTCATAAAACTCACGACGACGGGTTTCAGAGAGAATTCCCGCTTTCTCACATGAGCGCTTGAAACGGCGCAGGGCATATTCAAACGGCTCGTTTTCACGAATTCGTACGCTTGGCATTACTACTCCAATGGGTTGCCTTCCGAAATCCCGCAACCCGGGAAAGCCCAGAGCAACGCGGTATCGCGGACAAAGACCCCCATTATAACGCGCTTTTTTTGTACAGCGCAAAACCCCTGAACTGAACGAAACCGCGGGTTTGCGCCATGACTCAGAAATTGTGGCCAAATTCGGGCCGATGGATGACCATCGCCTTCTCCCTGAGATTCCCTCTGGCGCCCCGGGGAGGCGTTTGCGACACTGGTCCTCGTTTAATGAACTATCCAATCTGATGACAGCCGTACTCGGAATCGAAACCTCCTGCGACGAATCTGCCGCCGCCCTTTATGACACCAACAAGGGCTTGCTGGCGCACACCCTGTATAGCCAGATCAAAACCCACGCCGAATTTGGCGGTGTGGTTCCAGAATTGGCGGCGAGAGACCACGTTCGCAAATTGCCGGCTCTCATTACGCGGGTGATGGACCAAGCCGGTTTAACCATCAAAGAACTGGGCGCGGTGGCCTATACCGCCGGGCCGGGGTTGGTGGGTGCGCTGCTGGTGGGCGCCAATACCGGCCGGGCGCTGGCTTTTGCCGCCGATGTACCGGCCTTGGCCATTCACCATATGGAAGGCCACTTGCTGGCGCCATTGTTGGAAAAGGACCCACCCAAACCGCCATTTGTGGCGCTGTTGGTGTCCGGCGGCCACACCCAATTGGTGGCCGTCAAAGCCATTGGGGATTACCAAACCCTGGGCGAAAGTCTGGACGATGCCGCCGGCGAGGCCTTCGACAAGACAGCAAAACTCATGGGGCTTAGCTATCCAGGCGGGCCAGCGCTGGCCAAACTGGCGGAGTCTGGTCTACCCCATCAGTTCAAACTGCCCCGCCCCATGACCAATCGGCCAGGGCTGGATTTTAGTTTTTCAGGTCTCAAGACCCACGTGCTGACGACCTGGGAACAATGCGGCCAAACGGAAGCGGACAAAGCCAACCTGGCCTGGGCCTTTCAGGAGGCAGTGGCCGATACGCTGCGGATCAAGTGTCAACGAGCCCTTGAGCAAACCGGATTTGATCGGCTGATTGTGGCCGGCGGCGTTGGCGCAAATCGACGGCTGCGAGAGGTACTCACGGTCATGACAGAAAAACGCGGCGCTCAATGCCATTTCCCACGACTGGAATTTTGCACCGATAACGCCGCCATGATTGCGTTAGCTGGCGCCGTCCGCATCAAACAGGCCAGCCGGGAAAATCTTGAGGTCAGCGTGCAGGCGCGCTGGAAACTATCGGATCTGCCGGAGGTGGCGGCATGACCATGGATACCCTGTTTATTGAAAACCTCACGGTGGACGCGCGCATTGGCGTCCACCCCTTTGAGCAGGAAACCCCCCAACAAATTCGCCTCGACTTAGCCCTGTCTCTGGACTTGTCCGCTAGCGCCGCCAGCGACCAGCTCAGCGACGCCCTGGATTACGTCACCGTCAGCGACAGCGTGAAAGCCCACATCCAGCAGAGCCATTTCGGCTTAATCGAAGCGCTGGCAGAAAGCTGCGCACAATTGCTGCTAAGCCAATTCCCCATAGAGGAGGTTTGCCTGAGCCTGCGTAAACCCGGCGCACTGCCTGGCGAGGCCGTGGTGGGTGTAACCATTACCCGAGGCAACGATGGGCGCTAAGCGCTGGCGCCAAGGACCGACCCGGTAATGCCCACTCACGAAGACGCCGTTACAAGCCTGCCACCACCCCAAGGCGACGCCTTGGACGCAAGCAACCGGCTACACCACCTCATTGCCGAGCAAATAGCCCAACAGGGCCCAATGCCGGCGGAGGCTTTCTGGCAGCTGGCCCTTTATCACCCCACCCTGGGTTACTACCACAACGGGCTAAGCAAATTTGGCGCCGATGGCGATTTTGTCACTGCTCCGGAATTGGGTGAGGGCTTCGCTTTCTGCCTGGCCCAGTGGGCAGTGCCCGTGCTGGACACCTTGGGCACAGCCACCATCTTAGAACTAGGCGCCGGCAGCGGCGCGCTGGCAGTGGGACTTTTGCGCGCGCTGGAACAGCGGGGCTGCCTACCCGAGGAATACTGGATCTTGGAGGTGAGCGGCGCCTTGAAACAGCGCCAGCGGGAAACACTAGAAGCCAGCGTGCCCCATTTGTTGCCCCGAGTGCGCTGGTTAGACCAAGCTCCTCAGGCATCCTGGCAAGGCATCCTTTTGGGCAACGAAGTGGTGGATGCCCTGCCCCCACGGCGGCTGATTTTTGATCAGCATCAGTGGCGTGAGTTGCGGGTTGGCTTGGCACCCGCTGAGGAAGCCGGGCTGGCCTGGCAAGCCGGTGATCCGGTGGAAATCGATCTACCCAACGCCATTGAGATTCCGGGCTACACCACGGAAGACCAACCCATGCTTGAGCCTTGGGTGGGCGAGTTGTCCCGTAACCTCTCGCGGGGTGCGGTATTGCTGGTGGATTACGGCTACGTTCAAACCGAGTACTACCACCCTCAACGGGGCGCCGGCACAGCCATTGCCCACTATCGGCATCGAGCCCACAACGACCTGCTGTGGATGCCGGGCCTTCAAGATCTGAGCGTCAGCGTGAATTTTACTGCCCTGGCTCAGGCCTTGACCGCTGCCCAAATGACCGTCGACGGCTACACAAGCCAAGCCCAGTTCCTGCTGCAATATGGCCTAACCGACTATGCCAGCCAGATCGACATGGATGGCTCCCCTGAATCCATGAAGGTCATTCAAGAAATGAAATACTTAACCCTGCCAGCGGAAATGGGAGAACGTTTTCAGGTCATGCTGGCTAGCCGGGACCTGAGCTTGCCGCCCCTGGCCGTCAGCCACCTGCACCGGTTGTAGAGCGAACAGAGCGATGGCCTTGCAACATTCACCGTGGAAACTACTGGGCGTATTGCTGGGCTGGACGTTGATCGGTGCAATTTGGTCAGCATCCCTGCTGACGCCACCGGAAACCGGCCTAGATATTCCACAGCAAGACAAATGGGGGCACCTAATAGCCTATGGCGGCTTAATGGGATGGTTTGCAATGCTGTATCGCTCAGACCGGGTTTGCGTCCTCTATTTTGTTGGCTTTGCGCTGATGGGCGGGCTGTTGGAGCTGATTCAGGGCACCTTGCCTCACCGCCAAGCCAGCCTCGCAGACTTGGCGGCCAACGTTACGGGTCTGAGTTTGGGTTGGTGGATGGCCAGGCTGATTTGGTCGCGGAAATTGCCGCCACCCGCTCCTGGTTCAGAGCTTCCGCCAGCTTAAGCCCCTCTAACCCTCGCTCCCGCAGCGGCGCATTGGGCACCGCAACGACGGCAGCAAACGCTGCGCGCAAAAAATCTGCCTGGGAGTAGTCGCGCTTCGCCATCTCGCCCCCGCGGCCCCGTGCATCGGCTTCACAGGCCAGTAGAAACTGCTCGAAACGATCGGGGCTGCGCAGAGCATCAGCGGCTTTGATCACCTTCATCACCGTTGAGGCTTTAAGCTCCAGTGCACGATGCACATGTAAATGGTATCGACACACCAGCTCGGCTAATCGTCGGTGTTCTTTGGGCACCCGAAGCCGCTCGCACAGCGCCGCCAGCGGCTTCAAACCCGCTTCCTCATGACCACGATGGGACGGCAACACATGATCTGGCGTCAGCGCCTTACCCAGGTCATGGGTTAGGCAGGCAAAGCGCCCAGCACCAGTTAACCCCATCGCGGCGCTTTGCTTAAGCACCATCAACAGGTGAATACCGGTATCCACTTCGGGATGGTAGCTGGCGGTTTGGGGCACGCCGAACAGGGCGTCGACTTCGGGCAAAATCGCCCCTAAGCCATGGCAGTCGCGAAGCACTTCAACAAAGCGATCTGGGCGTTCGGTCAGCAACGCTTTTTCCGTCTCTGCCCATACCCGCTCAGCGACCAAGGCATCCAGCTCACCGGCGGCGGCGAGCTTGCGCGCAAGCGTGATGGTGTCCGGTGCAACAACAAAATCTTTCGCTGCCAAGCGGGCCGCAAACCGGGCCAAGCGAAGCACCCGAACCGGGTCTTCGGCAAACGCTTCGGTCACGTGGCGCAAAGTGCGTGATTGAACATCCGCTGCGCCGTTGTAGGGATCGATGAGGGTGCCGTCCGGGCTTTTTGCCATCGCATTGATCGTTAGATCGCGACGGGCCAGATCTTCCTCCAGGGTCACCTCAGGGCCTGCGTGAAAACTGAACCCCTTGTAACCGGCGGCAATTTTCCGCTCCCGTCGAGCCAAGGCGTACTCTTCCTGACTCTCCGGATGGAGAAACACCGGAAAATCTTTGCCAACAGGTCGGTACCCCTGGGCTTCCATCTGCTGCGGCGTGGCCCCAGTGACAACATAATCTCGATCCACCACCGGCAGACCCAGCATCTCGTCACGGACGGCGCCGCCCACCAGATACACCTTCACTGGAATATCAGTCCCTGCCGGCGCGACTGCGGGCATCGTCAAAACGATGAGCGCGCTGGTGATTGCCGATATAGCTGGGCGCAATCGCCTCAAGGGGGGTCGGGGTGACCCCCAAGGCCTGCAAGCCATTATCGTCGGTCACGCTGTCTAACTGCAGGGAACGATAGTTATCGGTAGAAAATGGCTTTCCCGGCACCAAATTCATGAGATAGGCCTGCAGCTTACTTGCGATTGCCGGCAAGCCGAGCACTGCCATGCGCCTGCCTTTAAGGGCGATCACGTACTGCACCAACTGCTTCAACGTGTAGGTGGTGGGGCCGGCCAGCTCCAAGGTCTGTTTGCCACACTGGCGTTGGTCAATCAGGTTAGCGAAAGCATCGGCCACATCGCCCACGTACACCGGTTGAAACCGGCTGCCGGCGCAGGCCAATGGCATCACCAACGGGGTCAGGGACACCAGCGCGGCAAATCGATTAAGAAAACTGTCTGCCGGTCCAAAAATGACCGAGGGACGAATAATGGCCCAATCCAGATCACTGGCAGTCACCAGGGCCTCGGCCTCACCTTTGGTTTTCAGGTAATGGCTGGAACCCTCACCGGCGCGAAGGGCGCTCATTTGCACATACCGCTTAACGCCAGCGGCGCTGCAGGCAGCCAACGCATTGGCGGTCACATCCACATGGGCGCGGCGGAAACCGCTGCCATCAAAACCTGGTTCATTGAGAATTCCCACCAGGTTCACCAGCACGTCGGCATCCGCCAGCTCTGCGGTCAGGTCCTCAACGCTGGTGGGGTCTGCAATGCGCACATTCACGCCGGGCCGGGCCGAACGCCGGGTGGCCGGGTTGCGACATAAAATGGTGACGTTGCCGCCGCGTGTGGTTAATTCGTTGGCCAGGGCGTCGCCGACAAATCCGCTGCCGCCCAGCAATACCGTGTGTGTCATACCTGCTCCGCTTATGAAGGACAGCGCGGAACCACCGAACCCCGCTGGCCAAAATCCGTGACTCCGGGGCGGGTGTTAAGTGCTGGCATGCGCTGCGCCAAAGGGATCATTTTACCCTCTCGGCGCCAGTCATAGAGAGTGGTAAATGCCAACACCCGCATGAGGTAATCTCGGGTCTCATAATAAGGCAAACTTTCGATCCAGCGATCCGGTTCATCAGGCAAGTCTAGCGCTTCCCAGCGACGTACCGCGTCGGGGCCGGCGTTGTACGCCGCCATCACTTTTAATGGATGCTGGTAACGCTCAAACAGACTAGCCAGATAGGCGCTGCCTAAGCGCAAATTAACGTCCTGGCGTAGCAAACCGCTGCGACCAGGATTTTTCTCGCTTAAGCTGCGGGCTACCTCAAGGCCGGTTTGGGGCGTCAGCTGCATCAGGCCACGGGCATCGGCGCCGCTGATGGCATCCACCACCATCGCACTTTCCGAACGCATCACCCCATACACCAAGCTGGCGTTGAGGCCAAAGCGGGCAGCGTTGGCGGTTACCTCAGAATGCCATGCTAGAGGAAACCGCAGGGCATAGTGCGTGGTATGCCCGGTATCTGCCAGGGTCAAAATTGAGCGCTCAAACCAACCGCTGCTATCAGCGAGAACCGCGGCTTGACGTCGTTGTTCTCGGCTCAAACCTCGAGTCGCCTGATTCCATTCGGAACGACCGTCACGCCATTGCTCGAGTGCGTGTAATTCCAATGCTCGCTGCATCGCTGGTCGCGACATTAGCTCCGTGAGTACCGCTGGATCCGGATCTCTTGGCTGCGGACACAGGGCGTAAGGCTGTTTACGCCGATCCGCTGCCGCGAAGCCGAAAAAGTTCGCTTTGTTAGCCAAAGCATCAAATAGCCCGTTGGCCTTTTCCGTTTGACCTGAAGCCTCCAACCCTCGAGCGCGCCAGTATTGCCAGCGATCACGGGCCGCGGTTTCCGCCGGGAGATCGTCCAGGGCCGCCAATAGCGCAGACCAGTCCGCTTGTTTAATCGCGACCCGGGCTCGCCATTCCACAATTTGGCCGTCTTGTAAGGTCAGGTTGCTGAGTTTTTGTTGCGCATCCGATGGAAAATCGGTGGCGTAAAACAGCGCCAAGTTTCGGTCAACGCTAGCCACCTGATCGGCGCTGAAGCTGAAATGGCTATTCAAGCTTGGCCAGACGGACAGCGCCAACGAATTGTTCCTAGACTTGATGCGGTCCAAGGTGCTCAGCACCATCCGCCGATGCTCCGGTGCGTCCGGCCAGCCAGTGGCCGCGGCCAAAGCCTTGCCTGGGTTATCAGTAAGCGCCGTCCAGCGCTTAACCTCGGTTTGCTCCGCGCCACCCAAACCCCGACTCAGAAAACTGGCAAGGTCTGACTGCCCACTGCGGGCGGCGAGAACGGCACGGGCATGATATTGATCCGGCGTCAGCAGACCGCGAGATTTCCAATGGCGAAAAACCGGGTCACAGGCATCGGGTTGGGAGCGGCCAACCAACCAAAGGGCATCATCAAAGTCGACACTGCCGTGAACCGACAACTTTGCCCGGGCAAACTGGCATTGGAGTTTGGTGTCGCGCTGATCGCGGTAATCGGCCAGAAAGTCGGCCCAGCGTTCCGCTGATCCCAGCTGCCGCAGCCAACTTCGACGCAGCCGATAGGCCGGCGGCAAGCTGGAGTAACGATTAAGCAAATCCCGCACATCACGGGCATCAGCGGTTTTCAGCGATTTGGCCTGACGGGCAATCAGCAAGTAGGGATGCAGCGGATAGTCGGCGAGCCCATCGGCTAGTCGATCAAAGGTGACCCAATCATTTTTTGCCAACGCCGTTTGTGCCTGCAGGTATTGCTCTCGCGGCGAGGATTCAGCCAGCACCGGCATCACCGCCAGCGCAGCGATGCCCCAGGCCAATCCTAGGCAGTGGTGGAAAAGACGATGACTCACAGCTTAAGTTCAGTCAATCAGGCGGCTCCTGCAATGATACCCGGGCCATCGTTTAGGGGGCGCAAGTCAGGCAGGTGGTCAATGGCCTCGCAGGGCACACTCACATCCGCCACCACCGGACAGTGATCGGACAACTCCAGTGCCAGAACTGTGGCGGCATTCAGTGCAATGGCGTCACTGAAAAAAATATGATCTAAACGTCGAGACGGGCGCCAACTGGGAAAGGTGTCCAGGCTGCAAGGCAGCATATTAAGACCGGTCCGGTCCAAAAACCGGCGCATCTCTGGCGCATTAGCGGGGGCGTTGAAGTCCCCCATAGCGATGGCAAAGGCACAGTCCATCAAACGCTCCGCCAAGAAATCCAACTGGCTTCGACGAGCCCGACGACTCAGGGCTAAATGCACATTCGCCACGGTTAGGCCTTGATTTCCCTTGCCATAGCGCGCCACCAGCGCCCCTCTGGACGACACCCTGCCGGGCACAGCGGCGGGTAGACGATGATTCTCAACGCCAACAGGCCGAACCCTACTCAACAGTGCATTACAGGTTCTGGAAATTCGACTGACCCGTCGATTGGTTTGTTGCGACCAAAATGGAAAACGACCCTGCTCAGCAAGCACCTGGGACTGATTGACAAAGCCGCTGCGAAGAGAGCCGTCGTCAGCCTCTTGCAGGCCAACAATATCGTAGTTTTTGACCGTTTCACCCACCGCGCCGACAACGCCTTTTCGTCCGCGGTAAGGCAGAATCTGCTGCCATCCACGAGTGACATAGTCGGCATATTGAGAGGTTTGCGCGCCAGCCTGGATGTTATAGGACAGTAATCGCAGATCTAGGGAGGCTGTAGGGGTTCGGTCCATGACCCTCAAGTGTAGCAATAACCGAGGGCCTAATTATGTTAGCCCGTTGGCAGCCCCAGCCATTGGGCTGGAGCCGTTTTGTCTTTAGGCTGAGGCCTGATTGACCTTTTTAGGAAAATTCCCGGTCAGCTTGGGCCAGCTTGCTAGCCAGCTTCGACCACCGCGGGCTCAGCTGCATCGCTCTTGTCCGAAACCGCTTCGGCTTCTGGCAATGCTTTGAGTTCCTCGGCAACCAAGTGATCGATGATCTGAATCATCCGCTCGTAACTGCCCGCCATAGACCCGGTGGTCAGATACTTTCCGTTGATGATGACACTAGGCGTACCTGAGACGCCCCAGCGGCGTGCCTGGTTGGTGCCGCGAGTGAGTTTAGTTTGAACCGAAAAAGACTTCGACGCACTGTCGAATTGCTCGCGAGTCACCCCAAATCCGGTATAAAACTCGGCCAGATCGTCGGTATTACGCAGCACTCGCCGTTCGCTGTGCAGCGCTTTAAACAGCGCCGGGTGGGACTGGTCAAGGATGCCCAGCGCCTCAGCGGTGTAGTATGCGCGGGCCAATGGTTCCCAGCTACGCTGAAAAACCACCGGGACCCGGTAGTAGTTGACGCGATCAGGGCGATCTTTGGCCCAAGGCTCAATGTATGGCTGAAAAGTGGCACAGTGAGGACACAAGTAGCCAAATACTTCTACCACCTCAACCTGTGAGGCATCGTCGGTGGGTTGCGCCGGCTCTATGAGCTTATAGTCTTTGCCCGCGACATAGTTTGTGGTGTTCTGAGCACTTGCCCCAAAACTCAGCAGCATCGCCGCCAGCATCATCCATTTCATAACGTATCTCCGATTTTCAGCCCTCACAGGTGTGTGGGCGCTCCCGACGGGTAAGACCCCAGGAACATGGGTAGGTTCATTAAGGCGTTAAAAACACCGATCGACGGCTATTTCTGCAGATAAACGGGGAAAATGCGGCGCAACAACCTCAACGCCGCATTTTGATCCTGGACAACGTCTCAGCGCAGACCTTAGTGCAGGCCCTCTATATAGCTAGCCAGCGCCAGCAGCTCTTCTTCGGTCAGCCTGGAAGCAATGGTCGCCATAATGGCGTTGGCCTCATCGCCCTCACCCCAGACCTTGCCCTGGGAGAATTGCTTTAGGACGGACTGGGTGTAGGTGGTGTGTTGGCCGCCAATGGCTGGATAACCCGCACCTGGGTTACCTCGCCCAGTCGGTCCATGACAAGCCAAACAGGCTGGCACACCTTCAGGAGCGTTGCCACCGCGGTAAATGCGCTCACCCAGTGCCACAACGGCTTCGTCTGCAGTGCCGGGCTGGATGGTTTGCTGAGCAAAATAGGCCCCAATATCCGCTGCATCTTGGGCAGAAATGTTGGCAATCATCGGCGCCATAACAGCGCTCTCCCGATTACCGGATTTATACAGCGCGATCTGTCGAACAATGTAATTTTCGTGCTGGCCGGCTAGCTTGGGCCATTCGCCAAAGGTGCTGTTACCATCAACGCCGTGACAAGAGCCACAAATGGCCGATTTGGTTTGGCCTGCTTCCGGGTCTCCAGCTGCCAAAGCTGACAGGGGTAATCCGAGTGAAACGATCCCGGCAAAAATGAACGCCAGCGTGTTCCTGTGGGAAATCATGTGTAAAACTCCTATTATCGCGTCGCTGATACGGGTCGGCAGCTACGCGTAGATCATTAGTCAGCGTCCAAAGATGCCCAAAGGGGCGTTGTGAAGCTGTGAATGCCGAGCCGGTTCTTATATCAAGCACACCCATGAGCGTCAACGAGTACCAGCGCTTTCGCGCCGCCAGATATGGGCTAAACGCCCACCGCGTTAACCAACTGCCCGAAGATAGTGGCGGGGAAGTGGCCTTTGCCGGCCGCAGTAATGCGGGCAAATCCACGGTAATTAATGCCCTTACGGACCAAAAGTCCTTGGCCAGAACCAGCAAGACTCCCGGTCGAACCCAGCACATGGTGGTTTTTGAGATGGCTGGCAATCAGCGGTTGATCGATCTGCCAGGTTATGGGTACGCCAAGGTGACAAAAAAGCTTCGAGAACACTGGGAGCAAGAACTAGATCGCTATTTCCGCAATCGTCGCAGCTTGCGCGGACTGGTCCTTATTATGGACATTCGCCACCCGCTAAAGCCCTTCGATCTACAATTTCTCAAATGGTGTCAACGGGTCAACCTGCCCTGCCATATATTGCTCAACAAGTCTGACAAGCTCAAACGGGGGCCGGCAAATGCCGTGTTATCGAAGGTTAAAGCCGCTCTGAAAACCCACCAACTGGCCGCTTCTTGCCAAATATTTTCAGGCCACAACCGAACGGGTATCGAGCAGGCTTACAGCATGCTGGAACTTTGGCTAGGGCCCGCCGAACCCGAAACCGTTCTTTAATCGGGTCTTACCGAAGGGGTTTTAGCCGGACTCAGAGGATGGTGTCTTGGTCGCCAATGCATCGCCGGCGAGCAGAGCATCCATATCCAGGCCATCCAACAATACCGGTTCGCCCAGATAGTGGCCCTGGACAAAGTCCACCTCAGCCAAACGCACAGCTTCCAGCGTCTCCTCTGAGTCCACGTGTTCAGCGATGGTTGCCAGACCCAAGGCGTGGGCCATTGAGGTAATGGAATTGACCATGGTGCGATCCACGTCGTTGTTGACCATGGCCTGCACAAACATGCCATCGATTTTGATGAAGTCTACCGGCAGGTGTTTGAGGTGAGAGAATGAACTGAACCCAGTGCCGAAATCATCCAGGGCAAATCGGCAGCCCAGTTTGCGCAGTTCTTGCATGAACTTTCTCGCGCTGTGCAGGCTGGCCATTTCAGCCGTTTCGGTCACCTCGAAGATCAACCGATGGGGATCAATGCGGCGGGATTCAATTACATCTCGAATCAGACGTAGCGCATCAGCATCTTGCAGGGTGACGTTGCTGATGTTGACGGTCAAACATACATTTTGGTTTTTGACCGTCATTTGTTCCAGCTTGATCAGAGCGTTGCGTATCACCCAAAGATCCACTTCTTGCACCATGTTGACACGCTCGGCCAATGGCACAAATACGTTGGGCGATACCCACTGGCCATCTCGAGACACCATTCGCAGCAACAGTTCGAAAATTAATTCTCGAGGTTTACTGGGAATGACGTTGCCCTGCTCATCCACCACCTCTAACACGGGGGTGGAATCTATCGGCGTGATGGGCTGGGCAAGAAACACAAAGCGATCGTTGCGAATGGCGTCGTTGAAGCGCTCTTCCCAGCCGGACTCCAATTCACGGGCCGTTCGGGTGTCTTCCTCTGACAAATAGATGTGGGTCTGGTTTCGACCCTTCTTTTTCGCGTGGTCACAGGCCACTCGGGAATTTTCCAGAGCATACTCGGCAGAGGGCGTTTTGCGGGTCAGTATCACCACACCAATCGACCCGGTCACTGGCCTGCGAACACCGAACCGCTCAGCCTGAACTTCAGCCAGGATGCCGCGGAACTCATCGGCGATAGTAAACAGTGTTGGCAACTGGATCCGCGACAACAGCAGGGCAAAGCGATCGGCCTCAAGGCGCGCCAATAAATCGCGATCGCGCAGCCGGGTGCCCAAGCGTTCTGCGACCTCTGCCAGTACGCGATCCCCTTCCACTTCGCCGCCAGATTCTACGATGTCGCGGAAACGATCAATATCTATGCAAAGTAAGGCGTCATAGCCGCCATCTTCGTGTAATCGCTCAAGCTGGCGATCTAGGTGCTGGCTGAAGTGCCGTCGATTGGCAAGCCCGGTCAGCGGATCATGGGACACCTCCCAACGCAGCTGATCAACAGATTTGCGTTCGGAAATATCCCGAAAAACCACCACAGCGCCCTTGTGCTGCTGCTCGATGCACAATGGGAACACGGTGCACACAACGGGCAGCGGATGTCCGCTCCGGTGGACAAACACCGCCTCAACCCCGCTTAGTGATTCGCCATTGTGATAGCTCTCACTGAGTCCGCCGCTTGGTTCGTTGTCACCGTGATGCAACTTTTCAGCCGCCGATTCGCCGACCAGCTGCGCTTCTTCGGCGTAACCCAGCAGCCTTACCCCCGTTGGATTGATAAAGGTAATGTCCCCGCTGGTGCTAACGCCGTAAACGCCGTCGCCCACAGAGCCCAAAATCCCATCCAGTCGCTGGCGCTCAGACTCTACCGATTTACGAGTAAGGATCGCCCGCGCGATGGCCGAAACCCGAGTAATGAAGAGTTCTTTGGCCTCATTTTTGAACATGCACTCAACGGCGCCGGCTTCGAGACAGCTTTTGATGATGGATTCACGATAGCTACCAGTGATGATGGCCAAAGTGGCGCTGGCGCAGTTGGGTAGCTGACGAAGTCGCCGGCACAGCTCATCGCCAGTGCCGTCGGGCAGGTAGTAATCCACAATCATTAGATCGTAGTCGCCGGCGGCGGCCTTCGCTTCAGCTTCATGAACGCTGCTGGCAACATCCACCGGAAAGCCCCGGCTCTCAAGCAGCTGGCGATAGGCGTATCGGGCACTTTGCGAATCGTCAATAAACAGAACGCTGACGGCGCCGGTATCGGGCTGGTTGACTGAACTGGCGCCTTTACTCGGCTGGGCAATCATCGTCGCAAGATTGGATGGGATCTGGGAAAATCGCTGCCAGGGCAAAATG
>CAZLJY010000094.1:0-16822 GCA_964559945.1 uncultured Gammaproteobacteria bacterium
CCCTTCCAGCAAAAAAGGAATCAGGGTCAAGCCAAGCTCCTCAGAAAGGGACCGATAGACTTGGGCAAAATCTCGCCGATATCGAGCCCCATAATTCCCTGGTATCTGCATGCCCGCAAGCACAACGGCGGCGCCGGCAGCATGGGACTTCACCCCAATATCACGCAGGTTTTCGTACAAACGCCGGGTTGGCAGGCCACGTAAGCCGTCGTTGCCCCCCAGCTCCAGTACGACGATTGACGGATGGTGCCGGTCTAACAGCTCAGGTAGTCTTGCCAGTCCGCCGGCTGAGGTATCGCCGCTAATACTGGCGTTGACAACCGACACCCCACAGGGTTTAAGGTCGGCGGCTAGCAGCTCCACCCAGCCGCGCCCCAACGGCAGGTTATACGCGGCGCTCAGACTATCGCCGATAACCATTACCGGGCCGGTGACAGCATCACTGGTCGCTTGCTGCGCTTTGGCACGAAAAGGCGCCGCCGCTGTCGCTAACAACAGCACCGCTAACAACAGAGAAAATTGAGTGGAAAGTCGAAACATATTATCTGCTAAGGATATAAGTAAAATTGTTGATGGGCCAGGTGGTGCCTTAACTATCTTGCATCCCACCACCCTCACTATAGATCGCGCCCAATCGGTGGCGATTGTGGGGCCATCGGGATCAGGCAAGACCACGCTTTTGGGCCTCCTGGCTGGATTGGACCAACCTTCCAGCGGCCAAATACAACTGTTAGACAACACGCTCACTGAAATGTCTGAAGATCAGCGCGCCGCGCTACGAGGACGCGCGGTGGGTTTTGTCTTTCAGTCCTTCCACCTATTAGACAGCCTAACTGCTCTAGAAAACGTGATGTTACCGCTGGAGCTGGATGGAAGTGGCAACGAACAGGAGCAGGCACAGGAAATTCTCACGAGGGTCGGATTGGGCAACCGAATTGATCACTATCCGAATCAATTGTCTGGCGGCGAAAAACAACGGGTTGCGATCGCTCGAGCCTATGCCGGGACCCCACAGATTCTTTTCGCTGATGAACCCACCGGCAATCTGGACAGCGCCACGGGTAAAGATATCACCGACCTGTTGTTCGAGCTCAATCAGCAAGCTGACACGGCACTAATTTTGGTCACCCACGAAGAACGTTTGGCAAAGCGCTGCGACACAGTTATCCGATTGGAGGCTGGACGCATTAAGGCGGATCCAACATCGGCAAGCGCCTCGTGAAAATATTTCGGTTTTCGCTACGCCAGGTGCGTCGGGAATGGCGTGCCGGTGAGCTTCGAGCGTTGGCGCTAGCGCTTACCGTATCCGCCGCCGCTCTGACATCCGTCGGGGCATTTTCTGAACGCGTCAGGAAAGCACTGACTCAAGGTGCCAATGAGCTGCTGGCAGCCGACCTTGTCATTCAGTCCCGCCAGGTCGTCAATCCCCAATGGGCCGAGGAGGCCAACCGCCGCGGGCTAAGCAGCGCCTTGACCATCGAATTTCCCACCGTTGCCTTTAGCGATAGCGGCTCTGTACTGGTTCAGGTAAAGGGCGTGAGCTCAGGTTATCCACTACGGGGCAAATTGACACTCGCCAAAGAAAGTTATGGCCCAACCACAGTCGCGGAGGCAATACCCGGTGCCCGCGAAGCCTGGGTCGACCCACGGGTTTTAGCCGAACTTGGGCTCAACGTGGGCCAGACAATGGAACTTGGAGATCATCAATTTGCTGTCAACCAGACCATTGCCCTTGAGCCCGATGGGGGCGGCGGTGTATTTAACCTTGCACCGCGGGTAATGCTGGCCTTCGAATCCATCGAACAAGCAGGCTTGCTTGGCCCTGGCGCAAGAGTCCAATATCGTCAGTTAATCGCCGGCGACCCAACCGAGATTGCAACGTTTTCTCGCTGGCTGAAGCCAAGGTTAAGTGCCGGCGAGTCCATCCAAACTCTGGCAGACTCCCAGCAACAGATCGGGCGAGCGCTGGACCGAGCCAACCAATTTTTGCTGCTTGCCGCACTAACCGCCGTGTTATTGGCTGGCATTGCTATTGTTATCGCGGTGCGGCAGTTTGTTGAACGCCACTTAGATACCGTCGCTATTTTGCGCTGTCTTGGCAGCGGTCAAACAAACATTATCTGCGCCTTTGCTCTGGTGTTGCTGTGGGCTGCTTTACCCGCTTTGCTGCTAGGAGCGGCACTCGGTTACGCCTGCCAACACCTGTTAATACTGTCTTTGGGCGACTTATTGCCGACCACAGTGCCGCAAGCCGGACCAGGCGCGGTCATCATTGCCATGGGCATCGGACTACTCACACTGCTTGGGTATGGGATTCCTCCGCTGCTGCGCCTGCGCCGAGTTCCGCCGGTCCGTGTGTTGAACCGGCAAATGGGTAATGCTCCAGCAAGCCAATTCACCAGCGACGCCATTGTGGTCATTTTTTCATTGGGGTTAATTTGGTGGTTGTCGTCGGACATCAAACTGGGCGCGGTGATGGCAGGCGCATCCTTAGGTGCCGGGCTACTACTAGCCGCAGGGGCCTTTCTCCTCATTCGACTGGCGCGGCGCCTCGCAAAAGGCCGAACACTAGGTTGGCGTTACGGTATTGCCAACCTCGCCCGCCGCAATCGCGGGGTGTTGATGCAAGTGGCCGGCCTGGGGCTTGGGTTGACCGCTATATTTCTGCTGGGTGTGATTCAGCGCGATCTGATGACCGGTTGGCGCAACACGTTGCCCGCCAATGCACCCAACTTCTTTTTGATCAATGTGCAACCCGATCAAATCAACATCATCGAGCAGCATTTCGAAAGAACCCAAGCCGATACCCAGGGGCTGTTTCCATTAGCGGTGACGCGCCTGACGGCGATCAACGGCGAAGTGCCGAATCCAGACTCTTTGCCGACACCCCGGGCTCGACGGCGCATTGATGGCAATATGAATATTTCATGGGGCAATGACCTGTCCATAGGGAACACTATCGTCCAGGGCCAATGGCAGGACCCAGCGGTTGAAGGACCACAAATTTCCCTAGCGCAATCCTGGAGCCAGTCCATGGGGCTGACGCTGGGTGATCGCCTGACCTTTGGCGCTGGCAGCGTTGAAATCACCGGCACCGTAAGCTCTATCCGAGCGGTGGATTGGGACAGCTTTCAACCCAATTTTTTCATCACCTTCAGTGATACGCCGACACAGACCTTACCCCACACTTACATCAGCAGCGTATTTCTTCCAGAAGGCCAATTCTCGATCGTGGCCGAACTAGTTAGGCAGCTACCCAACGTCTCTGTGATTGACGTGGGCACCCTCATGAAAAAGGTTCGGGACATGATCGAACGGGTCTCGCTGACGGTCCAAATAGTGTTCCTGTTTACTTTATTAGCTGGCGTGGTGGTCCTATTGGCCGCTCTAAGCGCGGGACTTAGTCAGCGTCAACACGAAGGCGCAGTCCTGCGCACCCTGGGGGGATCTTCTCGCCAACTACGGTCAGCGATCTTTTCAGAATTCGCCACCCTAGGTGCAGTGGCAGGCGTGTTGGCGGCGGTCGCGGCTCTAGGCGCGGGCGCCTTGCTGGCCAGAGAGGTGTTTGAGATTGAGTATCAGATTTCATGGTGGCTGCCAGCTCTAGGGCTTGCAGCCGGTGGTCTGTGTATTGGCACAACCGGCCTGCTAGGTTCACGAAGCGTTCTACAGACACCGCCCATGGTTACCCTGCGCCAAGGGAATTAAAGCAGCCTCCGACTCAGGCAAAATCCGTGCTTATTGGCAGTTGCTGCTGCTCTGGTAGGTAAGGTCCAGCTGGCGCGCAGCCTTCACGTCATCTAGGCGGCGCACAGGCATGGTGTAGGGCGCACCTTTCGCTCTTTCCGGATCGGCAATTGCGCTATCGCGAATCTCCACCATTGCGGCAATAAACTGGTCCAAAATTTCCCGACTTTCGGTCTCCGTCGGCTCAATGAGCTGGCATTCGGGCACCAGTAGCGGGAAATAATTGGTGGGCGCGTGGAAGTCTTTGTCCAGCAGCATCTTAGACAACTCGGTGGCAGTCAGACCGAACTCTTTGGCTTCCCGCTTGAGCGTCACGATAAATTCGTGACTGGCTCGACGGGTGGGAAAGGCCAAAGTAAATCCTTCCTGAGCCAATCTGGAAGCCAAATAATTGGCATTGAGGGTCGCAAACTCAGCAACCCGCGGCATCCCCTGGCGACCCAGCATCAAGGCATAGATCAGCGCCCTCAACAACACACCGGCGTTGCCAGCAAACCCTGACAGTCTGCCGATAGAATCAGGACAATCCGCCTCATCCATCCAGCGGTAGCTTTGGTCAGCAGCCTGCCCCACCATCGGTATCGGCAAATAGGGCAACAAACGTTCCGAAACGCCCACGGCGCCGGCGCCGGGCCCCCCTCCACCGTGAGGGGTGGAAAAGGTTTTGTGCAGATTCATGTGAATGGCGTCAAAGCCCATGTCTCCAGGACGAGCCTTGCCAAGAATCGCATTCAGGTTGGCGCCGTCGTAGTAAAGCAGCCCACCCGCCTCATGCACCCGGTCAGCGATTTCTTTAATGCGCCGCTCAAAGACTCCTAGCGTTGAGGGATTGGTCAGCATTATGCCCGCTGTTTGCGGCCCTAGTGCCTCTTCCAAGGCCTCAAAATCTACGTCACCGTCAGCCGCCGTGGGTATTTCTTTGACCTTGAACCCGCACATAATTGCGGTGGCGGGGTTGGTGCCGTGCGCAGCATCGGGGACAATTATTTCGGTGCGGGTGTCCAGGTCTCCGCGAGCCTCATGATAAGCACGAATCATTGCCACACCGGTGAACTCGCCCTGGGCCCCTGCCATTGGGGTCAACGACACCCCGCGCATACCGGTCACCTCAGATAGAATTTCCTGTAACTGGTGCATCGCTCCCAAGAACCCTTGAGACAAGGAGGCTGGAGCTGCTGGATGTCGGCCCAGAAACCCGTCCAGCATGGCCAGTTTATTGCACGCTCTGGGATTGTATTTCATGGTGCAAGATCCCAAAGGATAAAACTGGGTATCAATGGAGAAATTTTTCTGAGAAAGTCGAGTGTAGTGACGAACCACCTGCAACTCAGATACCTGGGGCAGCGCCGCTGACGATGTTCGCAATGCCGCTGTCGGAATATCGTCTCCCAGATCCACAGAAACCGGATGTTGGGCACTTGCTTGTCGGCCGTTTGCACTATGGTCAAAAATCAACATTTTTCAAGGATTTCCTATGGAACAAGGGGCCAAAAAAGCCTCTCCCGGCAGGGGCCGGGCCGTCGCCGCGCATCATACCGAATTTTTACCTCCGCAAACCATCCTTCCAGGCGTAAAATCTACCGCGGCCGGTATGCCGCGGCCGGCCTTGCCAACCGCAAATTGACGCTATGCAGCTGCAAAGCTATCTTAGCGGTCCAAATGGACCAACCCTGTGCCCCCTAGACCTCACTTTCCTCGCGACTACAAACCGACCGCCTCCCGCAGGCAAAGGACTGCAGGTGCCCTAAAACGCCAAGGGAGCCCCGCGTCTCGTGCCCCGTTCGCGAAACGGGCAAGACGAGTCATTGCGAGCGGTAATGGCCAGGGGAGCGAGGCCCTGCAGACTGTCATTCAGTGGCTCAGGCAGGTACCTGGAAGCCGCCAGACCTGGCTGGCGATCGGCCTTGCCCTGATGGCACTGCCCATACTTTCGATGACCGTTGAGGCCATTTCCGATAGATCCATAGCACAGGTTTCTCAACAGCGCGAAACCTATGCCTTGGCAGTGCCGCAAATGGCCCTACCAGCAGTCGCCGCGCCAGCGTCGGACACAATCAACTGGAATGTTCAAACTGTGGGTAAGGGCGACACCCTGGCCGCCGTGTTTCAGCGTCTCGACCTGGGCCCTCGCACCGTTCACGAAGTGGTGCACTTAGATGACAACACAGCGCGCCTCACCCGTATCTATCCTGGCGACCAACTGTCGTTTCAACTCGACGGAACTGGCCGTTTGAAGGCACTGGAATACCAGCTCAGCGAAGACGAACGACTGCGGGTGAGCCGGATTGAGGACAAGCTCGTCAGCGAAGTGCAGCGCGAATCCCTTCTCACCCAGTTACGCCATACCGGCGGTTTCATCTCAGATTCGCTGTTCCTGGCAGGTCGCGAGGCAGGCTTAAGCGATCGCTTGATTATGGAGATGGCGGGTCTGTTTGGTTGGGATATCGACTTTGTTCTGGACATTCGATCTGGCGACGAATTTCATCTTATCTATGAGGAAGTGTATCGCAATGGCGAATTTCTTCGCGCCGGGGAAATTGTTGCCGCCACCTTTGTGAATCAGGGAGACAAATTCCAAGCTGTGCGTTTTGTCACTGAAAACGGCACCGAATATTTCTCTCCCGATGGTCGTAACATGCGCAAAGCCTTTCTGCGTGCTCCGCTGAACTTCTCTTATATTAGTTCCAACTTTAATCCTCGTCGTTTTCATCCTATCCAGAAACGCATTAAGGCCCACAACGGCACCGATTACCGGGCCCCTACCGGCACGCCGGTTTTTTCCGCCGGCCATGGCAAAGTCACAGCCTCGGCCTATAACAAGTACAACGGCCACTACGTGTTTGTGCAACACGGCAACAATATTGTGACCAAATACCTGCACTTCACCAAACGAAACGTAAAAAAGGGTCAGCGGGTAAAGCAGGGGCAAGTGATTGGCTATGTGGGGTCCACGGGTATGTCTCAGGCACCTCACCTTCACTACGAATTCCTAGTCAATGGCGTGCACCGCAATCCGAGGACGGTAGACCTACCTAAAGCCGACCCCTTACCCGAACGCCAGCTAGCCGCATTCCAGCAGGTATCAGCACCGTTGCTCAATCAGTTGGAGTTGATTCAGGGCAAAGCGCTGCTCGCACTGGAGAACTAGTGTCCCGCCAATGAGCGATCAAACAAACCTGTATTTGGGGCTTATTTCAGGCACCAGCATGGACGGCATTGACGTGGCGTTGGTCGACTTTTCGGCCCAGCAACCCCGTTTGGTGGGGGCCGATGCATGGCCCTATGACGCTGAACTGCGGCAACAGGTTGAGGCAAGCTGCCAGGGCAGCGCGCTGAGCACCGAGGACCTTGCCACCCTGGATTCCCGTATCGCAGTGGCCTTCGCTGACGCAGCCCTTGAGTTGCTTGCAAAACTTAAGGTCAGCGCCGACGCCGTGGAAGCCCTTGGCAGCCATGGCCAGAACGTCTTCCATGGCCCCACCCTATCGCCAGCTAGCACCCTGCAGTTGGGCAACCCCCACCTCATCGCGACCATCACCGGTATCACTACTGTGGCTGACTTCAGGCGTCGGGATGTGGCTATGGGTGGCCAGGGAGCGCCCCTTGCGCCAGCGCTCCATGACCACCTTTTTCGCAGCGACCAGGAAACCAGGGCGGTTTTGAACCTGGGAGGAATCGGCAACTTGACGCTACTGCCGAAGGACCGCAACCAGCCCGTCACTGGTTTTGATACCGGTCCGGGTAATTGTCTGATGGATGAATGGATCAAACAGACCCAAGACCAACCGTTTGATGTCGATGGCCACTGGGCCGACTCCGGCACGGTACAAACCGAGCTACTGGAAACGCTAAAAGCGGATCCGTATTTTCGCCAAACCGGTCCGAAAAGCACCGGTAGGGAGTACTTTCATCTCCACTGGGCTCGCCATTGCGCCCCACTGGACGCTTTTGCTCCAGAAGACCTGCAGGCAACCTTTGCTCAGCTCACAACAGATACCGTCAGCGAAGCGCTGACTCAACATCTGCCCGATTGCTCTCGTTTGCTGGTCTGTGGCGGCGGGGCCCGCAACGCTGGCCTGCTAAATCGCTTACGCAAAAAATTGGGTGGGCAAATAACCGTGGTCACAACGGACCACCATGGGATCTCAGCGGATTGGGTTGAGGCAGTACTTTTTGCGCAGTTGGCAAAAGCGGCGGTGCACCAAAACCCCACCGATCTTGAGGCAGTCACCGGCGCCAAACCCCATGTTTATGGCGTCGTGTTTCCCTCCTGAGAACTTGCCTCATCCGGGTCTTCTCGGCCCGCCATGAGTGTGGCCTCATCAACCATGCCTCGCTGGATGAGAAGGGCAAAAAGGACGATTCCTGGGACCGCAGCTGCAGTGGTCAACAGGTAGAAGTTAACGTAGCCCATGCCCTCGATAAGTGAACCTGCCGTAGTGCCGGTAACCAACCGCCCTAAGATGCTGGCTGCGGCGGTTATCAATGCGTATTGGGAGGCGGTGTAACGCAAATTGCACAGCGCAGAAAAATACGCCACCACCACAACTCCACCGATACCGCTGGCGATATTTTCAAACCCGATAGCACCAGCCATGCCGATGTTGCTATGGCCCGCAGCAGCCAGAGCAGCAAAGCTGAAATTTGACACTGCCATCAATACCAGGCTAATCAATACAGACTTGGACATACCCAGCCGGGTGTACATGGCACCACCAACAAAGATGCCGATGAGATAGGCCCAAAACCCTACGCCAACGTCGTAAAGCGCTATTTCCTCATTGCTGAATCCCAATTCATCGAACAACAACCTGAAGGTCAGATTAGCCAGGGTGTCACCCACTTTGTGGACCAAAATGAAAACCAACACCAAGATCGCGCCGCGCCGTTTAAGAAACTCCAGCATTGGCTCAACCACAGACATCGCTAGCGCTTCCATGCCAGCCTTCCGGGCTGGCGGTCGACGGCGGGCGGGCTCACCCATGATCAGGCCCGTGATCATGGCCGGCAACGCCAAGGTTGCACAGGCCACATAAGCCATAGTCCACCCAAAGGGGGCAGCCATGACTAGCGCCAAAGCGCCAGCTCCCGCCGACCCAATTCGCCAACCATATTGGGACATGCCCGAACCAACACCCAATTGTTTAGCCGATAGGAGTTCAATTCGATAGCCGTCAATCACAATATCGAAAGTGGCTCCAGCAATGCCCACGGCAACCGCCGCATAGGCGGTAGCGAGCAGACCGGTGGTCGGATCAACAAAGGCCAGATTGATCACAGAGAGGATGACCAGAATGCCAGCCAATATAAGCCAGGAGACCCGTTGCCCAAGCCGACCTAACAGTGGCAGTTCTATGGAGTCCACCATCCAGGCCCACATCCACTTCAGGTTGTAGACCAAAAACGCCAGCAGGAACGCCGTAACCGCCTTTTTGTCGATGCCATCCTGGGCGAGTCGAGTGGTGAGTGTGGCGCCAATCAGGGCATAGGGAAACCCAGAGGAGACACCCAAGAAAAATGCCGCCAGCGGCCCGCTTTCAACATAGGGCCGAATCGCCAACGGCAAGCTGTCAGACCAACGACTCACTCGTCGTATTCAATAATTAGCGGCGCGTGGTCGGAAAATCGTTTGCGCTTATAGATACTGCACCGAGTGGCCTTGGCTGCCACTCCCGGCGTCGCTACCTGGTAATCAATTCGCCAGCCCACGTTATTGGCCCATGCCTGTCCACGGTTTGACCACCAGGTATATTGATCGTCCCGTTGATCCAGGGCGCGAAAAGTGTCAACCCAACCAGCTTCGCTGAATAGGTGATCCAGCCAGGCCCGCTCCTCTGGTAAAAACCCAGAGTTTTTCCGATTGCCCCGCCAGTTTTTCAGGTCCTGTTCCTTGTGAGCGATATTCCAGTCGCCGCAAATAATGTATTCGCGCCCATCTTTGGCCATGGATTCAAGTTTTGGCATCAACCAGTCCATCACCGAAAATTTCACCTGTTGACGTTCTTCGCTGGACGAACCCGACGGCAAGTAGAGCGACACGACGGACAGATCGCCGAAGTCGGCCTGCAGCCAACGGCCTTCTGCGTCAAAGGACTCAACGCCAAGCCCCGCCTGGACTCGATCAGGTGCCTGCCGACAATACAGCGCTGTGCCGCTGTAGCCCTTCTTGACCGCGTCGTGGTAGTAGCAGTTCGGGGTAGGAAAGAAGGCCTTATTGTCCTCCAATTGGTGAACTTGGGCTTTGGTCTCCTGAATGCACACCACATCAGCCTTTTGCCGTTTCAGCCAGCTGAACACCCCTTTGCGTTCAGCCGCGCGGATGCCATTGGCATTTAACGAGATGATTTTCATAAACCCAGTTCCCTGTTGGCGCAGCGGCGCATCTTAACAGGCGAAGGTTAACCCGTGACTTTTAGCACTGCATTACATCTGCATTACATATGTAAACTAGTGTGCAACATGGTTGGGGATCCACATAATGTCTGATAAGAGCGTCAATCTCAGTGTTCGACTAAGCCAAAGCGATGCGCGGTTTTTGAAAGGCTTAAGCGTACCCAACGCGGAAACTGTCAGCGAGAAGCTACGCCTGATTATTGATCGGGCCAGACGCCGGGAAGAGGGCACGCACAGCTATCCCGCGGCGCTGCGGATGGTAGACGAACTCCTGGATCCGGTGCGTCTTGGCCTGCTGGACCAAGAGCGGCGTGAACAGGTTCACTCAGAGCTGCTAGCTAGGGTTTATGAGTGGCTGCCGGACATGCTCGGTTTTCTGTTAGCCGGCGTCGACCAAGAGCCTGACTCCGATGAGGTGATCGAATTGGCCCAATTGGAAGCAGGGATCTCGGAACGAGTGTTCAGGCTAGTCGAAGCTGTACTCAGACTCGCACTGACCCAGCCCAACCCCTGTTATGAACCCACTGCCGTGAGTCGCCGACTGGCGCCCACGCTGGCGCTTGCCCGCCTACTCGCCGATAACCAAGCGGCAACCAAGGGAGATACTGCATGATCGAAATGATTGCCCACGAAAAAGCCCTACCTTTTGCCGTTGCGTTGGCGCTGATGGCTCTATTGCTCGTCATGGAACTCATCACCCTCGCTTTTGGCACCGCCCTGTCGTCATTCGTCGACGGCGCCCTACCCGACCTGGACACTGATGTTGATGTTGAGATGGGCAGCCAGATGTCGTTAGCCAGTTTTTTGGCCTGGCTGAAACTCGACCAGCTGCCAGCGCTTGTAGTGTTGATTGTCTTTCTGGCGTGTTTTGGTCTGCTTGGGCTGACCCTTCAAAGCATTATTGCCAGCCAGGTGGGTGAGCCCATGCGAGGGTCTTTAGCCGCTATTATCACGCTGCCGCTGACTCTGCCAGTGATGAAACCGCTGCTGGCAGCCATCGCCAAAGTAATGCCTCAGGATGAAACCGAAGCGGTCTCCCGAGCCAGCTTTGTTGGAGCAAGCGCTGTAATCACCCTGGGCACCGCTAGCGCTGGCTCCCCGGCTCAGGCTCGCTTGACCGACGTCCACGGCCAAACCCATTACGTGATGGTGGAACCCGCACCAGGCCAGGATGCTTTGCCCAGTGGCTGCACCGTCATCATCACCGAAGCCCATGGCAACGGATTTCTCGCTCGCGCCCCATCCTGACAGGAACCTGGCAGCTAGCTCACCTTGCCTTATTCACTGACCCCGAGGAGTATTTATGTCTCAATTAACCAACTATCTGGATGTCATACTGGTTGCCGGAACAATCGTTGTGGCCCTGCTACTCATCGTTTTTATTGTTGCCCGTCTCTACACCCGGGCTTCCAAAGAAATCTCTTTTGTTCGCACCGGAGCCGGCGGCCAGAAAGTGATAATGAATGGTGGCGCGTTAGTCTTGCCGGTATTTCATGAGGTCATTCCAGTCAATATGAATACCCTACGACTCGACGTGCACCGCGCCAATGACCAAGCCTTGATTACTCGCGACCGCATGCGGGTCGACGTGGCGGCGGAATTTTACGTACGAGTGCAACCCACCGCTGACGCCATTGCCAATGCGGCGCAAACCTTAGGCCAACGAACCATGCAACCTGACGCATTGAAGCAACTGGTTGAAGGAAAATTTGTTGACGCACTGCGCTCGGTGGCTGCAGAAATGGCGATGGAAGAACTGCATGAGCAGCGCACCGACTTTGTCCAGAAAGTGCAGCAGGTCGTGTCTGAGGATCTATTAAAAAATGGCCTGGAACTTGAAACTGTATCGCTAACAGGCCTTGACCAAACCAGCAAAGAGTACTTTAACCCTGACAACGCTTTTGATGCTGAGGGACTGACCAAGCTCACAGAAGCCATCGAGATGCGGCGTAAGAAGCGCAATGACATTGAACAGGAGACCCAAGTCCAGATCCAGCGTAAAAACCTTGAAGCTGCGCAACAACAGCTGGAAATTGGCCGCGAGGAAGAATACGCAAGACTGGCCCAGGAACGGGAAGTTGAGGTTCGTCGCGCCAGTCAGCAGGCAGAGATTGCCCTTGAGCGTGCATCCAAACGTCAGGAGGCGGAAAGCGCTGACATTGTCTCCGCCCAGCAGGTCGAGCAGTCGCGGATTGAGTCTGACCGTCACCTGGAACAGTTGAGAATTGCCAAAGAACAAGAAATTCGAGAACGGGATGTATCTCGGGAAAAAGCTGTACAAACCGCCGATATCGAACGCCAAAGAGCCATCGAATTGTCCGAACAGGATCGAGAGATCGCTGTAGCGGAAAAATCTCGAGATCAATCGTTAGCCAAGAAACTGGCGGACGAAGCTTTGGCAGAGGCGGTTCGTGCCTCCGAGCAAGTCACTACCGTGCGCCAGGTCGAGATCGCTGAGCGGGAAAAATCCATCGAGTTAGTGGAGGCCAGCAAAGAAGCCGAACGTGAAAAAATAGACCTGACCGTCAAGGCCCAGGCCACCAGCGAGGCAGCCCAAGACGAGGCCGCGGCTATTCGTACCCAGGCGGAAGCCGAAGCAGACCGGATCCGCATTGAGGCCACTGCGGCGGCCGAATCGGAGCGAGTACGGGCTGAGGGTGCGGCTGAGCGCTACCGGGTTGACGCGGAAGGTAATCGGGCGATTAACGAATCATCCAATGTCCTATCTCAGGACCAAATCGCGATGCAGGTGAAATTAGCCATTATTCAGCAACTGCCAGAGATTATCCGTCAAAGTGTTAAACCCATGGAGAACATTGATGGCATTAAGATTGTTCAGGTGGCTGGCCTTGGACACAAGACCAATGAATCTGGCTCCGACAGCACAGGGGCCGAAAGCGGCACCGGCCCTCAGCCCGGCCTGGCGGATCAGGTGGTCAACAGCGCATTGCGTTATCGCGCCCAGGCGCCGCTGATTGAGTCCATTCTCGGCGAGGTAGGTCTTTCAGGTGAATCTCTGGAGGGTCTTGCCCAGGTAGCCGACAGCCCCCAACCCGCTGAGTAACACCACCATCTCGCCCGGCTATTATAGCCGGGCGATGTTTTCTTCCTATCGCTATACACTGACAGAAGCGGCGAGCGCCACGTTACAATAGACCCGTTACTTAATATTGTCAGGAAAACCGTGTGAACCACTATCAAGCTGCGTTTCTTGAATTATGTGTCGAGCTGGAAATTCTCAAATTTGGTCAGTTCACATTGAAATCTGGCCGAGAAAGCCCCTACTTTTTCAACGCTGGCCTATTTTATTCCGGCGTTTCCCTTGACGCTCTGGGCAATGCCTATGCCCACTGCCTCGCCGACTCCGAGCTGGAATTCGATCTGTTGTTTGGCCCTGCATACAAAGGCATCACCTTGGCCTGTGCAACGGCAATTGCGTGTTCACGCCATTTCGGACGGGATTTCCCCATTGCTTACGACCGCAAAGAAGTAAAAGACCACGGTGAAGGTGGCCAGATGGTTGGCGCACCGTTGTCGGGAAAACGGGTAATCATCATTGATGATGTCATTTCATCGGGCACCTCCATCAGGCTTGCCGCCGAGCAGCTGGAACAGGCGGGGGCGACCCTTGTAGGGGTCGCTTTGGCCCTCGACCGACAAGAACGTGGCTTGACCGAAGAATCGGCCAGCGCTGAAATTCAACGACGGTACAACGTGCCTGTCGTCAGCATCCTAAGTCTGGATACGTTAATCGAATATCTGTCCGACGACCCGGCCAGCGAAAAAAGGCGCAAACAAATCGTTCAGTATCGAGCGCTTTACGGCACTAACGTCCATCCCAGCTAAATCACCGTTGGTCTGACTACGTGAACAACCAGGGCAAACCCATGTCCAACCAAATGTCACAAAGTTTCGGCTTTAACGCGACAAAAGTTCACAAATTTGACCTGGATGTGGTTGCGGCAGCACGTTATACATAGTGATGGTAGGAGCAGAATGCCTCCGCACCTGTAAATTCGGTTAAAAGAGACCCATCATGAAAGATCGCTGCACTAAATTCCTGACTCGCTGCCTGTTAGCTGCATCCCTGGGGGGAATAATGGCCAGCCCGGCTATTGCGCAAAAACTCTACAAGTGGGTCGACGCTGACGGCAACGTTTTCTACAGCGACCAAGTGCCGCCGGAGCAGGTGAAACGTGGTCGAGAAGAACTCAATGATCAGGGTGTGGTCGTTGATCGCGTTGATCGTGCGAAGACACCCGAAGAACTCGCGGCGCAAGCCAAATTGTTGGCTAAGCAGCAAGCGCTTGAAGAGGCGGAAGAAAAACGCCTGAGAGAACAGCGCCGGATGCGCAGCCAATATGCGTCAGAAGACGACATCACGGAAATGCGAGATCAGCGCATCGACGCCATGAACCGGCAGATTAAGTCGGCGCAAACCATGATCGACAGTCACTCAGGATCCCTTGCGGGATTAACCAAACGGGCTTCGGAACAGGAAAGCCAGGGGTTTGAAGTGAGCGAAGACTTGCGCGAAACCATCGCCTTACTGCAAGAGCAAATCGCCCAACAAGAATCCAAGATCATGGATCGGGAGGCGGAGAAGATACGCCTAAACAAAGAGTTTGCTGATGAGCTGGCGCGATTTCAACGGGTTCAAAACGGTCAAGGCAGGTAAGCTCGCCTGCGGGTCACTCGGTGGGTTTTCGGTTGTGGCCCCGGTTAGCCGTCCGCGCTCTCTGAGCCCGCGCACGGCTGCTCCAGCAAAGCAAGACTAAAAGGGCAACTCAAGCTCAGGGTTTACGCTCAATATTTGTTCTCTGAAGCGCTCCTGAACCTTTTCTAGGCCTTCCTGAGTCTGAGAGTCAAAACGCATCACCAAACACGGGGTGGTGTTGGAACATCGAACTAATCCCCAGCCATCGTCATAATCCGCTCGGATTCCATCGATAGTCGTCAACCGGGCACCCTCAAAACTGGCCTGCGCCTGGAAGATCTCCATGAACGCATAATGCTCACCTTCCGCCATTTCCACTTTGATTTCCGGCGTACTCACTGAGCTGGGCAGGGATTCCAGCACCGCATCAACCCCATCAGGACTGGCCGCGAGAATTTCTAATAGTCGGGCACAGGCATAGATACCATCATCAAACCCGAACCAACGCTCCTTGAAGAAAAAGTGACCGCTCATCTCTCCCGCCAACGCCGCTTGTGTCTCCTTCATCTTGCCCTTGATCAGCGAATGACCCGTTTTCCACATGATGGGGCTGCCACCATGGGCTAGGATCACTTTGGCTAAGTGCCCAGTGCACTTCACGTCATAGATAATGGCTGCACCAGGATTGCGGGTTAGCACGTCTTCCGCAAACAACATCATCAGCCGATCAGGAAACACCACTTCACCCGCGCGGGTAACCACACCTAGGCGATCGCCATCACCATCGAAGGCAACCCCCAGATCCGCATCAAACCGTTCAACAGTCATGATCAGATCTTTGAGGTTTTTTAACTCTGATGGATCAGGGTGATGGTTAGGGAATTCACCGTCCACCTCACAGAATAAGGGAATAACCTCACAGCCAATTTCTTCAAGCACCCATGGGGCAACCCTTCCTGGAATTCCGTTTCCACAGTCCACCACGACCTTTAACGGCTCCTCCATCTGAACATCCGAGGCGATCCGATCGACGTAATCGTCCAGGATGTCCATCTCCTGAACGCCACCATCGCCTTCACTGAAATCACCCGCCACAATGCGCTTATGAAGATTGGTGATGTCATCGCCTGACAACGTATCGGTGCCCAACATGATTTTGAACCCGTTGTAATCGGGAGGATTGTGGCTTCCAGTGACCATTACGCCCGACCCAGTGCCTAAATTGTGGGTCGCAAAGTAAAGTACGCCGGTGGGTACCGCGCCGATATCAATCACGTCAACCCCAGAACGGGTGAGCCCAGCGATTAAAGACTCAGTGATTTCTGGGCCCGAAAGACGACCATCGCGAGCAACCACAACCTGGGACTGAGAGCGGGCCAAAGCCTCACTACCAATGGCCCGACCAATTAAGGCCGCGTATTCAGGGGTCAGAGTGTCGCCAATCACACCGCGAATATCGTAAGCCCTGAAAATGCTTGCCGGCGGAACGCCTGCCCCTGGGTCTGACCCTGAGGCGGCCGCCTTAGTAGATTCCGGACCCTCACCACTTTTGGTGGGTGTAACCTCGGAAGACTCGCTTTCGCCAACCAGCTCGTCCTCCTCAAGTACAACCGGCTCTAGTGCATTCACTGGCTTACCGGGTCCAGCAAGAACTCGGCGACGCTGTTTCAAGGACCACAGCAATAGGATTGAGGTAATAACCGCAGCCACAAGGTTTATTGTCCAGCTGAACTGGTTTTGTAAGGGCAACTGAGGATAGTGATACGCAAGCTTAAACTCCGAGCTGCCCACATCCACCAGCTCGAGAAACTCCGTGGTGGTGCGTTGCTGTCCTGTGCTAGCTGCTATTAGCCCTGACCCCAGCTGAGAATAGAGGCGCAGATCTAGGTAGCCACCCCCCACCTCGGCTTGTTGAACCATGGCGGTAATATCATCCATGGCGTAACGCACCAAGAGAAACCCAAACAAACGGCGATCGCTGTTGGTGACTCGCTGGGTAATAGGTGCCGCCCAACTGTAGTGGGC
>CAZLJY010000095.1:0-16810 GCA_964559945.1 uncultured Gammaproteobacteria bacterium
CCAGTGGCGGCAGATGAGATTGATGAATTGGCGAAGCGATTGATAACGCTGCGCACAGAGGTAGAGGAACTTAACCAGGAGCTGGATCTGCTAAAAGACGAGCAGCGTGCCACCATGTCCAGCCTTGCCGCTCAGCGCACTGAGCTTGCAGCCAGTCAAAATCGCCTGGACACCCAGCTCCAGCAACTGCGTCAGAAGTTGGAAGAAAATCAATCTGAAGCCGCCGAGGCCGGCGTGGACAACGATGTATTGTTGCCCGCGATTATCTCGGCCATTGACTCCATGGCTAGCTACATAGAGACCTCCCTGCCGTTTAAGAAAGAAGAACGCCTGGCGGATTTGAACGAAATTCGCGTTCAGCTTGAGACCAACGTGATTCCTCCGAACCGCGCAGCCAACCGTCTCTGGGCGCTGTACGAAGATGAAATCCGTTTGACCCGAGAAAACGGCATTTACAGTCAAACCATCGAGCTTGATGGAAAGCGCTTGTTGGCGGACGTTGCCAAAATCGGCACCGTGATGATGTTTTACCGAACCGCTGACCAACGCTATGGCCAGGTCAAAAAGTCTGGGGCAACGTGGACTTTTGAAAGCGCCGATGACCCGGATGCAATAGCCAGTATTGCCAACCTGTTTGATTCGCTGCAAAAGCAGATTCGCCAGGGGTATTTCGAGCTGCCCGACACGTTCTCCGGCAGGGTACCTTCATGAATAGGGTGAAAGCACTGGTCACCAGGGCGCTGTTGATCGTCTCGGTAACGATGACGTCGGTGGCAATGGCTCAACAGGAGCCAACCGTTGAGCCTGGCGCCACCACTACCGTCCAGTCAGTTCAGCCGACCCCAGCGCCGCAAGGTCGCTCTGTGGAAGAGGCCTACCAGCGTGAGTTTGCTTTCTTAGAAGCACAGCGACGAGAACTACTGAAGCTTATCGATGAAACCAAAGCGCGTAACGCCCAAGCCGCCGGTGCGTTAAAAGCTGAGGTCGACGCCCTACAGCGAAACGTGGTGCGTTTAGACGCCCAGGCCGACCAAGTTGATGAGCAGCTCAACGCGTCTGAAGAACGTGCGTTGGCCAATGCAGACAATAGCGCGATCTTGTCAGCAACCTTCCAGCAAGCGGGGGTTACCCTCGAGCAGTACGGCATTGAAACCCTGGACAGCGAGGCCTTCGCTGGCATGTCGGACGATCAGAAGGTGGCTGCACTGTTTGCTGAAGGCGCTGGCCTAACGGAAAAACTGGGCAGCATACGCCGAGAGGCGGGGGTGTTTTACACAGCAGCAGGGGAAGAAATTAGCGGTGAAATATTGCGAGTGGGCAATATCGCGGCTTATGGCCGTAGCACCGATGTGTCCGCTGTGTTGGCACCGGCGGGCGGCGAGCGTCTCAAAGTTTGGCCGGCAGGAGAGCCGGCGGCAGTGCAAGCAGTGATGGCCGGTAACGGGGGCAGCATGATTCCGGTGTTTTTGTTTGAGTCGTTGGCGAAAGAGGTGGAAACCCGAGAGGCTAAAACCGCTATCGACGTGGTCAATGACGGAGGCACCATTGGTTGGGTGATTGTGGTGCTAGGGCTTATCGGTCTTGTGCTGTGTGTACTTCGAACATTGTTTCTACGTGGAGCCAGCACCGGCGCGGGCAAATTGGCATCAAGAGCCGGCGAAATGGTGGCCGACGCCCGACATGAAGACGCGTTGGCTTATTGCCGCAAGAAAAAAAGTGCACCCGCGCGAGTGGTAGCAGCGGCTATCCGCAACTTAGACAAAGACCGAGACCATATGGAAGACATCGTGTCAGAAGCCATTCTGCACGAAAGCCCGCACCTCAATCGGTTTGGCATCTTTATTTTGGTGATCGCTGCTGTGGCGCCGTTGCTGGGCCTACTGGGTACGGTCACAGGCATGATCTCCACCTTCGACATCATTACCGAATTTGGTACCGGTGACCCGAAATTATTGTCCGGCGGCATTGCGATCGCGCTGGTAACCACTGAACTGGGTTTGATTGTGGCGATTCCGCTGTTGTTGTTGGGCAATATGCTGTCTAGCTGGTCAGAGGGTATTAAGGACCAAATGGAGAAGGCGGCGTTGCACGTGATTAACGTCAGCCAGGATCGCAAAACCCGTCTGCGAGCCGCCGCCTGAGATGGTTGCTGAATCCTTCATCGCAGAGCTGCTGTCTTACATGCAAAAAGGCGGTTACGTGATGCCGCCATTGATTGTGGCAACGGTGGTTTTATGGCTAGCCATAGGCTACCGATTTTCGTTATTGCAGCGCGGCAATCGGCGTAGCGTCAGAGTCCTCCTTGAGCGCTGCAAAAAAGGCCAGCTGAAAAACGCCAAAGGCCTTATCGACCGCGCTGTGTGGAAAGGCGTAGAGGTGGTGCGTAAACACCCGGATAACCATCCTGACGGCGCTCGACCCTATCTGGATGATGCGTTCTCTCCCTACGAGCGTGACCTTGAAAAATATAACGCCTTAATTACGTCCATCATTGCAGTTGCGCCGCTGCTTGGATTGCTGGGCACCGTCGGCGGCATGATTGAGACCTTTGACTCGTTGGGTGATATGTCGCTCTTTTCCCAATCAGGCGGGATCGCTGGGGGAATTTCCCAGGCGTTGTTCACTACCCAAATGGGATTGGCTGTGGCCATTCCAGGATTGTTGGTCAAAGGGTATCTGGACCGGCAACAAAACCGGCTGGAGCTTGAGCTGGCGCAAATCAAAGACTTGCTCACCGGCAATAAGGTGGCGGCATGAGGTATCGAGAGAAAAAGCGCGGCCCCGATGGGATCGATATCTCGCCACTGATCGACATGGTTTTTATCCTGCTGATCTTTTTCATGGTGAGTACCACATTCGTAAAAGACATGAAGCTGGACCTTGAGCGCCCAGCGGCATCCAGCAGTTCGGTGGCCTCCACCAAAGCCGTGCGCCTGTACATCGATAAAACCGGTGATACCTATCTCAATGGCGAGCCGATCCGAGTTTGGGTAATCCAGAGCCGCCTACGTGACCTGCTCAAAGGGGGCACCAACAAATCCGTACTGGTGGTCACCGATGAAATTGTCCCCACCAACCGACTGGTGGAAGTGGTGGACCAAGCCCGCCTTGCCGGTGCCGAAGATGTGGGTGTGGCCACTGTGGCAGAAGCCGGCGAGGGGTGATTGGTACTCCCGCCAGCGCCCAATGAATTTACTAACGAACGTTATATAAGAGTACGAAACGATGAATTACAAAAAACACTCCCTGGCGTTGCTCTCCATGGTGCTGGGCTCATCTCTGGTTTTCTGTACCGTGGTTCTGATCAATCGTTTCGCTGACGGCCCACAGACTGCTGATACGGTGAAAACTGCCAAAATCGATTACGAGAAAAAACAAAAGCCCAAGCCGAAGAAAACCGTCCAAAAGAAAAAGCCACCGAGAAAGCCTCAGCCACGCCGTGCGCCGGCACCGGTGGCCGGTTTATCATCCCTGTCCGGGTTGGATCTGGGTTTGCCAGGGTTTGGTGCTGATGACCTGGGCGATTTATCCGGCGACCTCCTGGGCAACTCAGAAAACGTTGTGATGACCGACGACTCGGTGGATGACGCCCCCAGGCCAATGGTGCAAAGCGCTATGGCCTACCCACCAAGAGCCAAAGCAAAAGGGATTGAAGGTTACGTGCTGATGTCGGTGTTGATCAGTCCTACGGGCGATGTTGAACGGGTCAAAGTTTTAGAAGCCAGTCCCAGTGGCATCTTTGAGGACGTCGCGGTTGCCGGCGTCAAAGATTGGAAATTCGAACCGGCTAGCTACAACGGCGAAAGCGTGCGAGTTTGGGCACGCCAGCGCGTTCGGTTTGACCTGTCCTAAGCCTGCGTTGCTCAGCCGCCAGTCTCATGTGTCGAGTCATCCTGATTTTTTTGCTGGCGCTGTTCAGCTCACCGCTACTCGCTGCAAAATCCGACGAGGATGTTGACTACATTGAGCTGGCTTCTGTGCTTGTCCAAGACGGTCACCATGACCGCGCCGAGGAGGCCTTGCTGCAGGTTTCCCTGGACGGCGAAGATGCCGAAGATATTGACCTTGGGAAATACTATGCCGTTTATGGCCTGGTGCACCTCAACCGCGGTGAATCGAGCTTAGCTAAGAATAATTTCTATCGGGCAATTGACGAAGGTCTTGTTGATGAGACCACCGGCAAGACGCCAGACGTTATATATCTCTATCTGGCCCAAGTGCACTACGCACTGGAAGAGTATCGGGAAGCCATTGAGGCCGTTCAGAAGGCCGGAGAAACCGCAGCAAGATTGTCCAGAACCTACACCATGCGAGCGCACTCACATTGGCTATTGGAAGAGCGTGACCAAACGTGGCAAGTTTTGGAGTCCGCTGCCCAGCGGTTTCCAGGCAACTATTCCTTCACCCGTCGCAAAGTTTTTTACCTCATAGAGCTTGGCCTATTTCAGGAGGCTGCAGAGTTAGGTCAGGCCTACCTAAATGTGTCCGAGGGCACCGCAGAAGACTACGTCGCTATCGGTAATGCGATGCGCAGCGCCGGACAGTTTGAGGAGGCACTAAAATTTCTGGAAATTGGCGGCTTAAAATTTCCAGACAGTGTGGATCTTGCCAAAGTGAAAGCCCACACCTACGTGGGTCGTGGAAATAACTTGGCCGCCGCCGAGATTTTTTACCAGGCATCAATCGCTGATCCCGATCTGATTTCCGAAGCAGCGGAACTGTATCGTCGTTCGGGCAAGCTGTATCGTGCGCTCATCCTCAATGGTCAGATTCAAAAGCAGGAAACCAAACTCAAACAACGTCTTGCCATTTTGCTGGAACTGGAAGACTACAGCGGTATCGTCACCATGGAAGGTGCCCTTAGCCGGGTCGGATTGCTAAAGTCTGAGGAGGATCTTCGTTACGCGCTGGCCTATGCGTACTTTAAGACCAATCAGTTTCGTGCGGCAGAGCGCCACCTGGCGTTGCTGACCCGGCCCGACTTGTTTCGCAAGGGCATCGAACTTCGAAGCGCCATCGAAGACTGTCGCGCAGAACCTTGGCGTTGCTCCTGAGGGCGATGAGATGGCTAAGCTAGCACTCTTTTTTGCCGTCTTCGTGACGCTATTGGGAAGCGGGCCCCTATCTGCGCAATCGTCCGTTTCTGCGCCGGACGGGGATCCCGCCGATCAGCCTCAAGCCAGTGCGGCCAATTTATCGTTGTTTGTCTTTCAGTCAGGAGTGCCCCAAAACGCCATAGACGTGATGGCGGCAGAGCATCTTGGGCAAACCGATGATCGAGGGGCTTTATTTTTTAGCCTTAAACCTGGACGCCACACACTGGAAATTGGGCGAGACCAACAGGTGCTGGCCAGCATTCCCCTGACACTCATTGCCAATGAATCCGTGCAGCTACTCATCACCCTTTTTGATGACGGTCGTGACGCCAGTATTGTGCTGGATAGCTCCAATGAGAATCAGGGAATTAGTGCCGAGGCTCCAGCGGCACAGCTGGTAGGGGAGGGCGACCCTGGCACACTCACCGGTAAGGTGTTTTCCGCCGAATCCGGCGAAGGTGTGGCGGGTGCCCGAGTGTTTATCAGCGGAACCCCTATCGATCTTCGAACCTCCGAGGAGGGCAAATTCGATGTTGAGCTGCCGCCGGGCTCCTATTCAATTTCGATCATGCACGGTGACCACGCCACCGTTACCCGGGATGGCATTCTTATTGTCAGTGATCAATCAACGCCCATCGATCTTGAGCTAGTGCCGGCAGGTCTTGAGCTACCAGAGTTTGTGGTCCTTGAGCCGTTTATTGAAGGTTCTCTGGCATCCGTGCTGGAAGAACAACGCACCTCCACAGGCGTTGCCAACGTCCTGGGTGCCGAGTCCATCTCCAGATCGGGTGACAGCGATGCAGCAGGCGCGCTGAAACGCGTAACGGGTTTGACCTTGGTGGATGGTCGCTATGTTTACGTCCGGGGATTGGGCGAGCGCTATTCCAGCGCCCTGCTCAACGGCGCCAACATTCCTAGCCCGGATCCGACCCGACGGGTTGTGCCCTTAAGCTTATTTCCCGCAGATATTTTGGCCAGCGTGTTGGTGCAAAAAAGCTATGAGGCCAACATGCCAGCGGAATTTGGCGGCGGCGTGATCAATCTTCGGACCACGGGTATCCCTACCAGCAGTTTTTTTCGCGTCGGCATTTCTTCGGCCTGGCATAACCAGTCGACCTGGGATGACGGTCTCAGCTACCAAGGTGGTGATGACGATTTTCTTGGGCGCGACGACGGCACGCGCGCGTTCCCCAATGAAGAGTTTGAAATTCTGGAGCGAACCGGACAAGAGGTTCCCGCCAATTACAACGTACGCGATCGTGAGCTTTCTGCCGACTATAGCTTAACGGTCTCCGGTGGTTGGCGCGGCGACTGGGATAATTTTTCCGTGGGCGGCTTGGCGGTTTACGCCTACGATCAGGATTGGCGAAATCGAGAAGAAACTCGGAATAGTTTTTTCGGATTTGTTCGCGACGGTGAAATCTCGCTAACGCCAGCTACCTCATTTGATGTGGATCTCACTCGGCGGTTCCTGAATGTGACCAATTTTGTTGCTGGCGGTTTCCAGTGGAAAGACACCCACACGCTGGGGGTTTCGTTTATGCGTCTGCGTGATTCCGAAGATGAAACTCGCATCACTCGAGGCACTGAAATTGAAGGGGATACCATTGAGCAAACGTTACTGGAGTTTGAGCAACGCCAGCTTAACGCGCTGCAGCTCACTGGCAGCCATCGATTTCCCAAATTGTCTGATTTGGAGCTGAGTTGGTTATTCTCCGATGCAGACACCATCCGGCGTGCCCCGGACACCCGGCAATATCGCTATAACGATTTTGGTACGCCCGATGAACCCGACCTGGTTTTCAATCTGACCAACGACGGCTTTCAACGTATCTACTCCGATCTCGCGGATGAAGCTGAGAATTTTGCGATCGATTTACGTCTTCCGTTGGAGCTTGGGGAGCACTCCCTATCCTTTGCGGCGGGAGTCAACGAGGTTGAAAAAACTAGGGAGTCTTTCAGTCGCCGGTTTGTGTTTACCTGTCGTGCTCGCGAATGTCGCGACTTGGATCTTCGGCGGCAGGATCTTGAGACCATATTGGCGGCAGAGAATATTGCCCCTGATGGCACATTCAATTTTCTCGAACGGACTCTGGCCACCGACACCTATTTCGCTGATCAAGAAATTTCAGCCCAGTACTTAAGTGTCGATGCCACCTTTTGGGACAAGCTGCGGCTGTACTTGGGCCTGCGCAAAGAATCCTTTGATCAGTCAGTGGTCACAGTGGATCGATTCAATACGAGCAACGCGGTGGAGTCCGTCCTGTCTACCGATGAATACTATCCGGCGCTTAGCGGGACCTATAACTTCAGCGACGACACCCAGTTACGTCTGAGCTATAGCGAAACGACCACTCGCCCGGAGTTTCGGGAAGCTTCAACCTCGCTTTACAACGACCCGGAGCTGGATATCAACATTACCGGAAACCCTGAACTGATCCCGGTGGACATCAAAAATTATGATCTGCGTTGGGAGCGATATTTCGACAGCATTAATAATGTTTCTGTTGCACTGTTTCGCAAAGAGTTACTCAACCCCATTGAATTGATCTTTCTTGGCGGATCGGCCCAAAGCACCACGGTTGGCAATGTGCAATCGGCGGAAATCAACGGCGTGGAACTGGAGTTTTATCGCAATCTTGAGCCCCTGCAGAGTTGGTGGGACAGCGACTTTCTCAGTCAGGTATATGTGGCGGGCAACTATAGTTACATCGATTCCAGCATCGAGATCACCGATGAGCAGGCCGGTCGACTGACCAACCAAAATCGCCCCCTACAGGGCCAGTCACCATATGTTGTGAACTTTCAACTGGGTTATGACAACGACGACCGTGGCATTAAAGCCACCTTGTTATACAACGTGTTCGGTGAACGCATTAGCTTTGTTGGTGCGCAAGGTGTTCCCGATATTCTTGAGCGACCCACCCACACGGTGGATTTCGTATACAGCCAGAGCTTTTTTGATGGTTCGATGACATTGGGGTTGAAAGCAAAAAATTTGTTGGATGACGAGACCCGGTTTATCCAAGGTGATGAAGTCACTCGAGCCTTTAAGCGTGGGCGTGAATTTAGTATTGGGGTTGACTGGAAGTTCTGATATTTCAGTCTCATTTCTTGTCACATTTCTGTCATGGATTGCTCACTGACTTGTAACAAACCCGTCCTATTGTGACCGGGTGTTCGATGATTACTCATTTCGGTTTTAACCTTTACTTTGCTCTCAGGGAGAGATCACATGTTATTTCGTAATCGACGCTTTGTATCAATGTTGCTGGGTACCGCCGCGTTGCTTGTGGCGACGGCTTCCAGTGCCCTTACTGTCACCAAGGTGTTGCCTTCCACATGGATTCCAAATGGCAACTTAGGTACCGGTGCAACCTTAAGCATCCTGGAGCTGCCAGGCGGCGGTCGTCAATTCTTCTTTGCCTTTTTCGCCAACGACGATGAGGGTAACGCCACCTGGGTGACTGCCAACACAACGACGGTTACCGGACAAAACGCTTACTCGGGTTTGGATTTATTCACCAATACCGGCGGCGACTTTAATTCCTCGGGCAACGTGGCCAATACGGTTGTTGGCTCTGCGGACTTCACGTTCAACAGCTGCAGCTCCATGGACGTGGCCTACACCCTAAGCGCTGGTGGCAGCGGCACGATTAACTTTAGCTCTTTGGTTGGCGACCCGGCATGCCCGTGGGAGTCAAATTTTGGCGCTGCGACATGTCCAGCTTTCTCTGCCGGTGCTGACGCCGACATTGCGGGCGCTTGCGTGCTACCGGCGACGTTGAACACCAGCCAGACCCTTAGCAACGATCTACATTGGGTCATTGGGTTAAACGGTTTCCGTTTTGGTGACGATCTTGGCGTAAGCGGCGGAACTCCAGCAGTTCTGACGATCGAACCCGGTACGGTGATCGTTGGCGACAACCTACCTGCAGGTTCCCAGGATGCCGGTGCATTTTTCTCGGTTTCTCGTGGTAACCAAATTAAGGCCGTTGGCGGCCCCGAGTCGCCCATCGTATTCACCTCCAAAAGACACTTGGTGTCAGGGGATTTATCGGCCGGTCAATGGGGTGGGGTGATCATCGCAGGTCGGGGTGTACCTAATGACTGTGATCCTTCAACCAGCTGCCTTGATGAACTGGAAATCAACAACTACGGCGGAACGGATAATAACGATTCTAGCGGCGAGCTTCGCTACGTGCGGATCGAGTACGCAGGTACCGAGGTGTCGTCCCTGTCTGAACTCAATGGTTTGTCTCTCTACACCATTGGTAATGGCACGGTTATTGACCATCTACATGTGCACCGCAATGGCGACGATGGCATCGAATGGTTCGGTGGTGCCGGCAACATCAAGTATGCGCTGGTAACCGCCGTGGATGATGACAGCTTTGACATGACCCAGGGCGCGCAGCCGAAGTTGCAATACGGCATCGCCCACATGTCGGAGGCGGCGCTGAAAGATGCTCGCGGATTCGAATGGGACGGTCAGGAAGGTAACGAAGGGGCTACGCCTCGAACCTTCCCCCAGTTTGCTAACGTCACCATTTTCTATGAAGCCGGCGCTGGTGAAGGGCCCCAGCAGGCCTTGCGTATCCGACGTGGTGCGTTGTTCAACATCACCAACCTTTTAGTTGCGAGTGCGCCAGGCGCGTTGGCACCGTCTGATTGCCTACGTATAGACGGACCGCAAATCAATGCAGACGTAAACGCTGATCCAAGCAACGGAACCATTACCAATACCGTGTTGGCCTGTGATGGAAATCTGTTTGATGACAACGAACCGGAATTGCTGGAATCCGCATTGTTCAATGCTGGTGCCAACAACACCACCGCTGATCCTTTGCTGACCGGTTTCACCGCAGGTGGCCGAATTGGCGCGGCCTCAAACAACCCTCTGATTCCTGCCGCAAACTCCCCGGCTGCAGGTATTGGCGCTATCGACCCAGCGGTCTATGACGACTTTTTCGACAAAGTCGACTATGCCGGTGCAATTGCTCCAGGAGCTTCCCCATCAGAAGATTGGACCACCGGTGAGTGGACCAACGTGGACCCTGACGACGATCTGTAAAGGGATTTCTATAGCTGCTATTCAATGGGCGCCTTAGGGCGCCCTTTTTTTGATCAAACGCTAAGCCGAGCAGCCCGGGAATCTGGTCAGCAACCGAGACTTATGAGAAAGTAAGTGGGATATACGTTGGATTTATTCGCTACCAGCGTCGACCAGCCACCGTTTTCCATCACAGGACAATAATCACGAAATGCCGCAACAATTCAATCAAGAGTTTGAGCGCGTCCGAAATCAGGTGCTGACTATGGGTGGGTTGGTGGAAGGCCAACTCCAGGGCGCCATCGAAGCAATGATTGCGGGTGATGTGGCGGGCGCTCGGGTCATTGAACGCAATGATCACAAAATCAACGCGATGGAAGTGGAGATTGACGAGGAATGCACTCGCCTCCTCAGCCAACAACAGCGCGAGGCCTCAGAGCTGCGTCTGGTGATGTCGGTAATTAAGACCATTTCGGATCTGGAGCGTATCGGGGATGAATCGGAACGGGTGGCGAAGATGGCCAAATTTATGGCTGGCGACCGCCTCCATGAGCATGTGATGGGCGAATTTGAGCATATGGGTCAGTTGGTGCGCAGCATGCTGAGCAACGTGCTTGATGCCTTTGCCCGAACCAGCGTTGACCAAGCAGTGGCGGTGGTAGCGGCCGACGACAAAGTGGATGCAAAATATGAGTCCATTACCCGCCAGCTGATGACCTATATGGCGGAGGATCCTCGGGCCATTCCCGCTGTGCTTAATATCCTATGGGCGGCCCGGGCACTGGAGCGAATTGGCGATCGTAGCCAGAATATTGCCGAGTACATTATCTATCTGGTGAAGGGCAAAGACGTTCGTCACACCACCTTTGAAAATGTCCAGGCCGCAGCCAATCAAGAAACACCGCAGGACAACAATTCCGTATCGGGACCTGCCTGAATGAGTGATTAACCGGCATTCTTGGCCGCAGTGCCCTTGCGGTCTGCATCGCTATTGGCAACGAAGCCTTTGTCGTCAACCTGCACCGTTGCTTGTACCGTTTACGAGGAAACCTGAACCAATTTCAGGGTTGCGTCGATCTTATTCAGACTTTGCTGTTCGTTTTCCAGATCCGCTGCGGTCAGTGGATGCTCTGACAGCCAGGTTTCCGGCAAATGGAGTTTCAGCAGATTTTCGTCTTTGGCTGCCTTTAAGCGAGAGATAGGAACAGTCTGACCTAATCGGTCCCGATTAAAAACCACCGCGATGCGCAATAAAATTGCCAACCGGCGAACACGCTTTTGCAGGCGCTCTGGCAATTCATCAAAAAGGGCCTGTAATGGGCGGCCCCGGTGACTGTGCACCAGCACCGCCAGGACTTTTTGTTCTTGGCGGGAGAAGCCGGGCAGATCGGAATGTTCCAATAGGTAGGCACCGTGGCGGTGATAACCGTGGTGAGCAATGCTTAATCCCAATTCGTGGAGTTGGGCTGCGGCCCTCAGTAGAAAGTGGTCCTCTTCATTCAGGCCCCATCGATTGGATACGTCGTTAAACAACTCAGTGGCTGTGTTGGCAACAGCGGAGGCTTGAATCGTATCCACCGGATAACGTTTCTGCAGGGCCTGAACTGCACCTACCCGAGGATCAACATGTTCAATTCGACCCAGCAGGTCGTACAGCAATCCCTCCCGCAAAGCGTAGTCGGTGATGTGCAGGGTGCGAATGGCAAGCTCCGCCATGCAGGCTTCAACCACCACCATACCGCCAACAAATACCGGCTTTCGTCGATCACTTAATCCGGCTAAGGCGATGGCGTCGATCCGACCTACGTCAATCAGGTGCTGTTTAATGTGATCAACGGCGGACTGAGTGATGCCCGCTTCAGCCCAGTTCTGGGCGCGTGATACTGAGGCCGCCGCCCTCATAGTGCCGGAGGAACCAAACGCTTCTTGCCAACCGAGTTCGCGAAACTGAGGTGCGTATCGGCGCAGTTCCGCAGATACGGCAGCGCTGGCTTTGCGCCAACGTTTTGCGCTGATTTTTCCATCCCCAAAGTACTTTTGAGTGACCGCGACACAGCCGAAAAATAATGATTCAACTTTGGCCGCGGTAAATTCCCGGCCAATCACCAATTCCGTGCTACCACCACCAATATCAATCACCAGCCGCTGTTTACCAACCTCTGAGATTGCGTGTGCTACTCCAAGATAAATTAGGCGTGCTTCCTCCTCGCCGGAAATGATTTCAATGGGTGCACCAAGACGGTCTTCGGCCTGTTCCAAAAAGCGCCAGCCGTCGCGCATTTTGCGCAGAGCATTGGTTCCTACGGCGGCGATGCGTTCTGGCGACAAACCCGAAAGTCGTTGACCAAATCGAGCCAGGCAAGACAATGCGCGGTCAGCCACTGAATCGGAGAGCTGACCTTTGTCATCCACACCTTCTGCCAACCGGACCATCTCCTTGATCCGGTCCACGATCACCAGTGTGCCGTGATCATAGCGAGCCACAATCATATGAAAGCTGTTAGAACCTAGATCAACCGCCGCGAATAACTGATCGGTTGCCATGGCTGGATCCGGTGCGCTCAAATGGGAATTGGAGATCACGGTGCACTGTCCATAAGGTATTCCTGTGCGCAGAATCGTTTTTCGCCTCCAGGCGAAACTAGCTGGTATTTGCCGTCCCGTTCCAACTCCCAAGCTTGGCAGTTGTCTTTGAGATAGACCTCAAGGGTTTCGTGAATGACGCGTTTGGCCAAATCCGGGTCTCGAATGGGAAATGCGCACTCAACCCTGGAGTACAGGTTACGATCCATCCAGTCGGCACTAGCTGCATAAACCTCTTCTTTGCCATTGTTGCCAAAGTAAAACACGCGACTGTGTTCGAGAAAACGGCCGATGACCGAGCGAACCCGGATATTGTCCGACACTCCTTTGATGCCTGGTCGCAAACAACAGGCGCCTCGCACAATAAGGTCTACCTGCACCCCAGCAATGGATGCGCTGTACAGAGCGCGAATAATAGACGCCTCAGTCAGTGCGTTCATGCGCGCAACGATTCGTCCAGGATGACCCTTTTTAGCATGGCGAATTTCTCGTCGGATGCGTCGCAGAAGCATATCTCTCAGGGTAAAGGGAGACTGATAGAGGCGCTTGAGTTTTTCCAACTTGCCAAGGCCTGTGAGTTGCTGAAACAAGGTGTGGACGTCCGAGCAGATCGATCGGTCAGAGGTCAGCAAGCCGAGGTCGGTATAGGCGGCTGCGGTTCGGTAATGATAGTTGCCGGTTCCCAAATGGGCATACCGGCGCAGTTTTTGACCCTCTCGACGTACAATCAGCAACAGCTTGGCGTGGGTTTTGTGTCCCACAATGCCATACACCACTTGGATCCCTGCTTCCTGCAGTTGATCCGCCAGTTCAATATTCTCTTGCTCATCAAAGCGCGCCCGTAGTTCGATGACTGCGGTCACATCTTTTCCTCCACGTGCCGCTTCAATCAGTAACGCAACAATAGGGGAGCGTTTGCCGGTGCGATAGAGGGTTTGTTTGATGGCCAATACGTTTGGGTCTGTGGCGGCTTGACGCAGAACCTCAATCACCGGGGCAAAGGAATCGTAGGGGTGATGAAGCAAATAGTCCCGTTTACTGATTGCGCCGAAGATCGCGCTGCCGGCGATAAGGTCCGGCGAGGTGTGAGCTCGAAATTCTGAGTATTTAAGATCCGCTCGGTGAACCAGGGGGATGATTTCGGACAGGCGGTGCAGATTGACTGGCCCATTGCAGCGAAAAACATCGCCTTCTTCGACGCTAAAACAGCGACTCAGGTAGTCCACTATTTCATCTGGCGTTGTGTTTAATACCTCAAGGCGCACTGCAGACGCGAAACTGCGCTCAAGCAACTCGCCTTTTAACGCCTGGGCTAGATCGTCTACTTCTTCCTCATCAACATACAACTCGCTGTTGCGTGTGACGCGAAATTGATAGCAGCCGCGGATCTTCATGCCAGGAAACAACTCAGCAACGAATGCCTGCAAAATGGAGGACAAAAATACAAAGTCGTAGGCATGCTCCCCGCGACCGGGTATCTGTACCAATCGAGGAAGGGATCGGGGGGCTCGAACCAAGGCCACCTCCGCATCTCGACCATAGGCGTCGTTGCCTTCTACCATCACGGCAAAATTTAAGCTTTTGTTAAGCAGACGGGGAAACGGATGTACCGGATCAAGCCCTAGTGGGCTCAGTACTGGCAACACCTCGTTGCGGAAATAACTTGCCAGCCAGGTCTGCTGTGCTTTGGACCATTGATCCCTGCGCAAGATATTGATGCCGTTGTCTGCCAGGGTGGGCACCAGTTCTTCGTTAAACGTCTGATACTGATGATCAACCAGTTGGCTGGTTTGTTGGTGAATTAAACCTAAGGCCGTTGCTGGTGCCAGTCCATCGGGACCACGGTTGCCAGCGCCAAATTGCTTCAGCTGTTTTAGCGAAGCCACACGAACTTCAAAGAATTCATCTAGGTTGGTGCAAGAGATGCACAAAAAACGCACGCGCTCCAAAAGAGGCGTTGCAGGGTTTCGAGCCTGTTCCAGGACGCGTTGGTTAAACGCAATCTGACTGAGCTCCCGGTTAATGAAGTGTTTGGGATTGAAGGATTTTCGTGCCATGGTTTTTGGCCGTCAGCGGTCGTCCCGGCGACGGTCTCGCCGCTGCTCGCTGGGGTCAAAGCCATCCTCACGCTGAATCTCCGCCAAGATCGGTCGGTAGTCGTTGAGTCGAGCTTCAATGCGAGAACGTTGGTAGTAGTCGAGCTCGGGTTTTTTGATCAGCTTTTCCAATTGGGACACAGCGTCGTAGACCTGGCCTAATAAAAACACCTGTTGCGCGTAGGCTTCTTCAGCGCGCACCCATTGTCCAGCACGTTCTGCGGCGCGGGCATAGAGGGCAAAAAGCCCAGCGTTTTCTGGAAAGCGCGTCAACAGCGGCCGGAGCATGGTTTCTGCCTGTTTGACGTCTGCCTTGGTACCTCGGGTCAGTAGCGCCTCGGCAAAGGCTGAGGTTATCGCCAGGTTGTTTGGGTAGCGCTGATTCAACGCGTCAAAGCGAGCGTCTGCCTGTGCATTCAAGCCGGCCTTTTCCTGGGCCTCGGCGATGGCCAGGCTGACCGGCAGAGAGTCGGGCAGTTCGCGCTGCAGATCTTCCAGAACTTCCACGGCCTTAATGAGTTCGTGGGCGTCGATATGCGCCAGTGCCTGGCCGTAGCGATCAGCGAGTGTGGTTTCACCCCGTTGTTCGCGGCTTGCATAGTGGGCTGCAAGTTCCTGCGCGGTATCGGCGGTCATGACCCGGACCCGTTCCCGGATCATCATGAAATAGTTGGGGTCATAATCGGGATTGTCGATTACAGTCACTGATTCTGCGCGACCTTTGGCTTCTGCTATTCGCGTAGTTTCCACCGGGTGGGTGCGGAGAAATTCTGGTACACCCTGGCCGCCATAGTTACGCGAGACGACGGCCATTTTGCCGAAAAAATCTGCCATGCCATCCGGCGAGAAGCCGGCTTTTGCCAACGTCCGTATTCCGATGCGGTCGGCTTCGTATTCGTTGGCCCTAGTGAAGTTAATCAGCATTTGTTGCATTAAGCCCTGACCGCCTACAACGGCGGCCTGGACCGCGTCGCCGCTTCCGCCCGCTGCCATTGCGGCGCCCAGCATCAACAGCATCATAGGGATCGTTACCTTTTGCTGGTTCTCCACCGCCCTGGCTAGATGGCGTTGGGTAACATGGGCAATCTCGTGGGCGACAACGCCAGCCAGTTCTGCCTCGTTTTCCGCCAACAACATGAGGCCACTATGGATGGCAATGACACCACCCGGCGCGGCGAACGCGTTAATAGGATCCGCGTCCAATACCAGAAACGTGAACTGTCGCTCCGGCTCATCGCTGAACGCCGCAAGACGATAGCCTAAGTGGCCCATGTAGCCCGCTACCAAGGGGTCGTCAACAACCTGCGCAATACGGTGCAGTTCTCTGACCAAGGCTCGGCCATACCGTTGTTCGTCTTGCTCAGAAACGATGGCTCTCGCGGAGGTTCCGATATCCGGAAGTCGAACCCCGTCCTGGGCGATGGCGCTGAACACACCTAACATCGCTCCCATGGCGATAAGCACCAGTTTGGCCCTCACTGACTTTCGTGTCAGTGAGTGAGCGTGAGTGCAATTTTCCGTTGTGTATCTGGGTGTCATGACGATTTCCTGGCGCTGCCAAAAAGGGCTTGGCCTAAGGATTGAGACCCAGTTTATCAGACCCGGTTCCGTTGCCACTGCATGTAGTAGTCAGAGCGCTGATAGCGCGACCCTGGCCGGGGTCCGTTGCCGATGCGTACAAATCCAAATTTCTCGTACAACGCTATGGCGGTTGTCAGAATATGATTGGTTTCAAGCCACAAGCGCTGAGCATTTTCCGCGGTGAAATAATCTATCGATGCTTGGATCAGCTGCTTTCCGATGCCCTGACCCTGGGCGCTGGGATCAACGGCCATTTTGGTCAACTCCAGTTCGTTGCCAGGATGACTCTTTAGGGCGCAGGTTCCAACCACCTGGCCGTCCAAAGAGGCCATCAGGATTTGGCCACCTGGATCAATGATGTGAGTCTGTGGATCACCCAAGACTTGCGCATCAATGGGCTC
>CAZLJY010000096.1:0-16661 GCA_964559945.1 uncultured Gammaproteobacteria bacterium
TCTTATTGATGTAGCTTCGATGACGCTGGCTGATGGTACGAACATCTCGGCAAGCAGCACGGGCACCGGCAATGCGGGCAATATTCGCCTGCAGGCCGCCGGGGAAATGACCATGACCAACGCAACCATCAGCACTCAGGCGATTTCTGCCGATGGCGGCAATATTGAGATTCAAATGTCTGGCGACTTCTTTCTTGAACAGACCTCAATTACCACCGCCGTTGGCACCGGCGAGGGCGCTGGGGGTAATATCGATATCGCCCAGCCAGAATTCATGATTTTGAACGGCACTGTCATCAGCGCCAATGCCTTTGGCGGCCCTGGCGGCAATATCACCTTGGATCCAGATCAATTCATACCCTCAGCCGATAGTATTGTGACCGCCAGTTCCCAGTTGGCCAACGATGGTGAAATTCGTATTGTTGCGCCGGAAACCGACCTAAGCGCCAGCCTACAAACGCTTAACAGTGGGTTTGCCCAGGGAAGTGAATTGACCACAGAAGATTGTCAACGCCGCGATGGCAGTGACCAAAGCCGATTCGTTATTGAAGACGGTTCGGCGGTGCCTTTGGCGCCCCAAGACAACTGGATTGCTGCCCAAGCAGCACAGGCTGCGACGGATTCCAACCAAATCCAGTTGGCCGCTAATTTTTCAACCTGTCGCCAGGATGGCTGATTTGATGATGAATGACTCGAAATTGACTGGCCCGAAGCGGTTTTTCTGATGGCTTTACCAAAGGATGTTCGAGCTGAATCGATGGAACGATTCGGTCAATGGCTTAAGTCGGTGACCATGCTGGCAACCCTGGTATTGATGGCGTCACCAGCCCACGCCCAGCTATTGAATTTAGTGGATCGCTCCAGTTCCTGTTTCAGCGCCCCTTTGCTGGGATTAAGTCACAACATCAATCCACCGGCATTAACCAATGTGGTGCGCAGTGCTGATCGGTTTCGCGTGCCCACTGGTCCAGAGTGGCGAATGGACCGTCTGCAGGTGCGGGGGACCTTCGATGGCAATATGCTCAATGAGCAGGGGGTGACGGTCAGAATTTTCGCTGATGATACCGCCGGCATCGGGCCGGGCGCTCAGGTCTGCGGGGACTTTCAATACAACTTCAGCGCCTCAGATCTAGGCTCTCAAGCCCTGAACGGCGATTTCGATATGGATTTGCGTAATGGCAGTGCGGCAACGTGCTTCCTTGCACCCGGCGACTACTGGATATCAACGCTATTTAACGGATCCGTTGGTAGCAATCCATCCCAAGGGCGCTTTTGGTATTGGGACCAATCCGATGTGGCACCTCAGGGTGCCTGGCAGATGCGCGCAACAGAGGATATTGATGGCAGCGGCATCAGTTGCATGGATTGGGAGCGCCGAGATCAATGTTCTGCCGTAGTGCAGGAAACGGCGCTGTGTTTTGGCATTGCCGGTGATACCAAAGTCACCCTGGCCGAGCCGTTAGCGGATCAGTTCAGCAGCGCTGGCACCAGTTTTTTGATGGATGTGGCCGGGGCATTTACTGACCCCGATGGGGACGCGGTGACCTATGGAGCAACCGGTTTACCCAACAGCCTTTCGTTAGACCCGCTGACGGGTCAAATTTCTGGTGTTCTCACTGTCGACGACATCCCACTGAGTCCTTTTGCTGTGACGATCACCGCCACCGACGATGAGTTTTCTGCTCAAGACAGTTTTTCCTTGGTAGTGGCAGACGACGAGGTGGCTGATTTTCGTTTTCGTCGGCTCTGGCCCGTGCTGCAGCAGCCCTGGTACTTCGGCAGCGACGCCCCGGATATCGCTTTCAATGGTGATACCTTGCTGGTGGCCAATGCAGCGTTTTCCCGCATCCAACGTTTCAGTCCTACCGGATTGCATATCGCCAATATGTTCATTGAGGGTCCAGGTGGGCCGGGCACCGTGGGAAAACCCCGCGTCATCGCCACAACTCGCAAAGCGGTATACACCGTGGGTGACCTGGATGCCCAAGTCCATAACCTGGATCAAAACGGTCAGTTGTTAAACAAATTTGGGCAGATTCGTTTTGCTGGTGAAGTCCCACAATATCTGGCGGCAACGGAACGTGGATGTCGAAATCGCGGCGGTTGCGTTTACGTAGGCTTGTCAGACCGGGTGTTGAAGTTTACCGAGAGTGGCGAGTTTCTTACCGAATTTGGTTTGTGTAGCGCTCCACCATGCACGGGTGGCTCGGTGCAAAGTTTAGGTGGCATCAAAGTCTCCGAAAATGGTTTTGTCTATTTGACCGATCGAATCGAAGATCAGTTGATTGTCTTGCGCAACCTTGCCGGCGGTGCGATTAGCGACCCGCCGGTCTTTGTTGCAGAAATCGGTAGCAGTGGTGATGGGGACGGCGAATTTCAGCAGCCTTCCGATGTGGCTCTGGATCGAGATGGCCGGGTCTACGTGGTGGATTTTACCCGGGTTCAGGTGTTTTCTCCTTCGGGGGTATTTATCCAGACATACCCGGCGCAAAACGAAAGCCGGGCCATTCGGCGTTTTGAAATGGGCCCCGCAAATTTAGGCTTTGCCTCCAACGACCTGGCCCAAGTCGCTCGCTTTCGGCGGGTCGGTGACGTGACGATCGGCGCCTCAGCGCTGAATTTTTCCACGCCGTTTTCCAGTGCCGACGATAGCAATGGATTCTTTCGCCAGCCCATCGATCTGGTAGCGGGTCCCAATAGCAATATGTACGTGGTGGACTCGGGGAATTTTCGGATTCAAAAGTTCGGCCCCCAAGGGCAACTGCTTGATGCGTTTGGCAGCCAGGGCACGGGGGAGGGCGAGTTTGATCGGCTCATCGCCATTGACGCGCGGCTGGTTAACGGTGCATTCCAAGCCCATGTACTAGATGAGGCTGCGGGGCAATACCGCATCCAGCGGTTTGATAATCAAGGCGATTTCATTAGTCAGATTTTCCTACCTAGCCAGACGGGCTATGTGGATTTTGTGCTGGGCGGAAGTGGTGCAGTGTTTCTGGTGACCGATCAGGGAGCCGCAGTCAAATTAGATGAAGATGGCACGGTCGTCGATTTCTGGGGCTCCAACGGTGCCAACGGACAGTTCCAGCAGATTGCTTTAGCGCCCAATGGATTGCTCTATTTCACCGTTCAGGGCACCAGTCAGGAAGGCTTTGAAATCTTCGATCGATTCGGCAATTTTGTCGCGTTTCTTCCCGCAACATTTAATGCGCCAGCCTCACTGGCCATTGCCGATGACGGAAAAATTGTGTTGGGGGAGATTCCGGACGTTGCGCCCGACGTGCCGCGGATCAAAATTTACCGTCAGGACGGCGTGCTACTGCAATCGGTCGGACAATACGGCTATTTCCCAGGCTCATTTGCTGCGCCTGCGGGTTTGGACTTTGCGCCCAACGGCTTGTTGTACATCTCTGACAGTGCCAACAATAACGTGCAGGTGCTAGATCCGGTGCCGCCAACGGAGGTCACCAAAGCGATTGTTGTGGCCGGTGGTGGGCCTTATCCCGGCAATAATCTCTGGGAAACGACGCAGTCTCTCACCAATGGCGCGTACCTTGCGTTGGCTTACCAGGGTTTGAGCGGCGATGAAATCATGTACCTGTCATCCAACCTCAACGAAGACTTAGATGGCAACGGTATATCTGATGTTGACAATCCAGCCACGCCCCAGGCGTTAAGCAACGCCATTACTAACTGGGCCAGTGGCGCTGATCGATTGGTCCTGTTTATGGCAGACCATGGGTCGCAGAATGCCTTTCGCCTAAATCCCGCCGCCACGGTTAATGCCTCTAATCTGGCCACAGCTTTGGACAATGCCCAAACCGGCAGCGGCGCAATCGGCCAAGTTGTGGTGGTGTATGACGCCTGCAGGTCCGGCAGCTTTGTTGATGAACTGGCCAACCCTGCGGTTAACCGGGTTGTACTGACCAGCAGCAGCAGCAATGAGAGCGCCAAGTATGTTTCTGATGGAATTCTGAGTTTTTCCAATCAGTTTTGGACGCAGGTTTTTGTGGGTGGTGATTTGGCCCAGGCGTATTCCATTGCCTCGCAGGTGATGACCGCGTCCTTTAGCGATCAAACCCCTTTGGCTGATGCCGATGGTGATGGCAATAGTAATGAGCCGGTGGGCGATCTGGACGCACTAAACGGTGTGTTTTTGGGGGCCGGCACGGACTTTGATCCAGGCACTCCAACCATTACTTCCATCTCAGACCCGCAAACTTTGAGCGCCGGTAACCAAACCCAAATCAGTGCGTTCGGCGTCACGGACCCGGACGGTATCGGTCGGGTTTATGCCCAAGTGATCCCGCCCAATTACACAGACGATACCTTAGATCAGCCAGTGCGGGAGTTTCCCAGTTTTGAACTGGAGCGTGATAGCGCTGGCAGCGTTGATTACACGCTGATTTACGATGGCTTTTCCATCGAGGGCGTTTATACGGTTAACGTGTATGCTCAAGATCGGTTTGGCAACGTATCTGCGCCGTCCACCACCAGTGTGACGGTCGGCAATCCTGAGCTACGAAAAGCCCTGATCATCGTTGGCGGGGAAACCACCGATAGCCAATGGTCAGCCTACAGTGCCAATGCCGCTCTGGCGTTTTCAGCGCTGCAAGCCCAGGGATATAGCGATCTTGGCGCAGAGACCATCCGATACCTTTCCAACGGCGGCGCTGACGGGGTTGATTTCGCCACCACTGAAGCCACCGTGGCTGATGGTTTTACTTGGGCGGGCGTGCAAACCCAGGACGTGGTGGTTTATCTGGTTGGCGCGGTGCGAAGTGGTGGGCTTCGCTTAGCCAGTGGACAAATGCTCAGTGCGCAAACCCTGGGCGGCTATCTGGATACTCTGGAAAATGCGATCAGTGGAAAACTGGTGGTGCTCTACGAGGGTAATCAGTCCGGCGCATTTTTGCCTGAGCTTGCCAGTAGCAGCACTGACCGTCGATTGCTGATCACCAGTGCCGCAGCCTCCCAGGCTGCCAGTTTTGAACTTGACGGGGTGCTGAGTTTTTCTCAGTTCTTTTGGAACCAAGTACTCAACGGCGATACGGTGCTTGATGCTTTTGAATCGGCCCGTGACGGTATCAGCTTTTCCACCGGTGCTCAGACCCCTCAACTGGATGACAATAGCAACGGCGAAGGTAACGACGCTGAAGACGGTTTTGTGGCCGCAACTTACTCCATTGGCACAGGAGTTATTCAGGATGCCAACGGTCCAACTCTGGAGAGCTTTAGTCCAGACCTGGTGCTGAGTGGTGGCGGCACCCAAGCCTCGGTGTCGGTAGATAACGTTCTCAGTACCGGGGTTGTGGAGCGGGTTTTTGGCATCGTTTCGACTCCTCGGCCCCAGCAGCGGACCCGCAGCTTTTTATTGACGCCGGTGGATGTGGACGGCAACGGTAACGGAAGTTATGAGGGTAGCTTTAACGGCTTTGGCCCTAGGGCCGGAACCTATCTAGTGTCGATTTACGCCCGAGACGATCGGGGCAACATCGCGTTTCAGGATAACGTGCGGGTTGAGCAAACCGCGGGCCAGGATGGCTATGAAGCGGACAACGATCGAACCACCGCATCGGTGATTTTCGTCGACGATATTGATCCACAACCCCATACCTTTCATCTGGACGGTGAGCAGGATTTTGTCTCATTTAACGCGGTAAATTCTCCTGCAGGTGCCGGTAATCCGGCACAAACTTATGAGATTGCGGTGGAAGATATCGATGACTTTTCTGGTGCGGGTTTCAATCTCAGTATTGAATTGTTTAGCGCAGCAACCCCTTTGGGTTCGCCCTTGGCGTCAACCTCCGGCGGCATCGGTGGCTCCCTATCACTCACCTGGCCGCCGGCAAACAGTGACTATGACGATGGTGAAGGGGAGTATTTTGTTCGCGTGGCGCCCTTGGTATCCAGCCAACGCGGAAAGTACACGGTAAATATTTTTCGCCCAGATGTATTGCTAACCGGAACCGTCAAAGGGTCTGTGGTTGACGCCCTGACCGGAATGCCGGTGGCCGGCGCCTTGATTCAAAGCAATGGGTCGGTGGCCGCTGCCAGCAGCCCATCAGGTGATTTCCAGTTGGTAGAAAACCCAGGGTCCTATGACCTGACCGTTATCCCGCCGCCAGGCTACGACCCACTGATAGAAAGCGCCGTACCCGTGGTGGAGAGCTTAACCACCTGGCGGCTTTTGCAACTTCAACCCAGCGGTGTTGCACCAACGGTCATCACCACAGCGGCGACCAACATTGCCCAAGCAACGGCCACGCTCAACGGCCAGGTATCGCCCAATGGCGCGGTCAGCAGCGTCGAGTTTGAGGTTGATGGGGTCGCGCCTAGCGATATCAACCAACCAGACAGCTTGGCTAGCGATGCTCCCTTAACGGATGTGTTTGCTGAGGTCATGGGTCTAACATGCGCCACTACCTACAATTACCGAGTAACTGCCAGCAATGCCAATGGCAGTAGTATCGGTGATGACCTGACATTCACCACCTCTGCTTGCCAGACGCCACCGGTGATCGGCGAACTTGCGGCAACCCAAATCACCGATCAATCGGCCACTCTGACCGCACAAGTTGATCCCATGGGAGCAGCCACTACAGTCGCGTTCCGCTGGGGACCGAGCGGCGGGGTGCTTACCGAGTATTCCGACGCTAGCCCCGACCTGAACGGAGCCGGGCCGCAGCAAGCCGCGCTGGCGGTATCGGGTTTGCTGTGTGCAACGACCTATGAATTTCAGGTAATGGCCAGCAATGCCGGTGGCAGCCTGGAAAGTCTACTGGCGTCCTTCGACACTGCCAGTTGCCCACAGCAACCCCCTACGGTAACCACCTTATCGGCGATTAATATCACTGCGACCTCCGCGGATCTGCGAGCTTCAGTCCAGGCTAATGGTGCCAGCAGTGCCATTGAATACCAGATCGCGCCCCAGGGTGAAGTGGAAGGGCCTTGGGTATCCGCCGGTTCTACTGATACCTCTGTCACCGCGACAGCGGCAGCCAATGGACTGGATTGCGGTCGAATTTATCGCTATCGCTTCCGTGCGACCAACGCCGGGGGCACTACGACCGGCACTGAACAGGGCTTTAGTACCAGTGATTGTGCGGCAGATTTCCCCCAGGCGACCACAGTAGCTGCGACTCAAATTACTCAAACCAGCGCCGTGCTTAATGCCGTTGTTAACCCGGCAGGAACCAGTACCCAGGTCTCATTCGATTTTGGCCCCAGCGAGATTTATGTGGACTCTGTGTTAGTAGATTTACCATTGGAAGGCTCCGAGGATGTGGCGGTGAGTGTGGCCTTGAATGGACTCACCTGTCAGAGTGAATACCACTTCCGTGTCCAGGCTAGCAATGACGCTGGCACGGTCTTTGGCTCCGATAGGGTTTTCACTACGAATCCTTGTGATCGACTACTACTGGTGGACGATGACGACAACGCGCCGGACGTAAGCGATGTCTACACCGATGCCTTGAACACCTTAGGTTTCCAAGCGGACCTGTGGAACACCGGTGGCGGTGATGCTGAACCGTCAGCAGTCGAACTGAGCGCCTACTCTGCGGTGATCTGGTTTACCGGCAATAGTGCATCCAGTGCCACTGGGCCTAGCGAACAAAGCGAGACCGCTCTAGCCAGCTACTTAGATGGTGGCGGCTGCCTGGCCATTAGCAGTCAGAACTACTACGCGGTGCGCGGGCAGGGCGACGTTCCTAGCAGTTTGATGGTCAGTCATTTAGGTGTTGCAGCTGGCACTGCCAACGTCGGCATCTCCCAGGTGTCAGGTACCTCCGGTGATTTTGACGGCTTACCGGCCAGCGGCAGCTATTCCTTGGACTACGCTGGGTCTGGCCTTGGTAATCAAAGCGATACCTTAATGGCAGACAGCAGCGCTGAAGAGGCTTTTGCCAACGTTGGTAACGACCAGAGTGCAGGACTGCAAAAAATCACCTCGGACTATCGGACAGCGTACCTAGGCTTCCCCCTAGAAGCGGTGCCAGGGCCGGTTGAGCAGGCAGCGGTAATCAGTGCAACATTAGATTTCTGTCGCGGAGCAGACCTCATCCACGCCGACGGATTTGAAGATGATTAGTTCACCCAATCGCGCCTTGACTCTTTGGCTTGGCCTTTTGGTCGTCTTGCTATGCGCTCCGGCGCAGGGCGCAAAACATGCACTGCTCATTGGCGTTGGCAGCTACGATGACCCTGTGTCTGCCCTGCTAGCGCCACGGTTCGATGTTACCGCAGTAGAATCCACGCTGGTTGAGCAATGGCAATTTGACCCGTTGAACATCAGTCGCCTGCTGGATGGTGACGCCACTCGTGAGGGTATTATCGGCGCATTGCGGGAGCTTCAGTTGACCACCGCGCCCGGCGATTTCGTTTTTGTCTATTATGCTGGCCACGGCACCAGTGCACTGGACCTCAGTGTTGCAGCGGCCTTGCCCCATACCTCCGGGGCATTGATACCGGCGGATTTTAATCGTCACGGAACGCCGGAGGAAATCGTTGAGTCTTTAGTGATCGGTAGACGGGATATTCGGCCTATTTTGGAACAGCTTGATAGCGCCGGACGAGAGGTGTTTTTTGTGGTTGATGCCTGTTATTCCGGCAATACGGTGCGTGGTGTTGGTCAGCAGCATACCGGTCGCCCGCCGATGCCGGTTAGAGCCGCGGATATACTGCCAGCCGATATTCAAACCGCAGCCGCGCCGCCGTCCGCAGAACCGTATCCGTATTCTCAGGTGTTTTACCTTTCCGCAGCCGGTGAACACGAGCCGGCAGGGGAGATTACGGACAAACTACTGCGCTGGTATCCCACTTTCGATGGCCAGCCCCATGGTGCGTTCACCGATGCATTGCTTCGAGCCATGCAGGGGCTAACCCCTGGCACGGATGCCAATAACGATGGTCGCGTGTCCTATCTTGAGTTGTTTGATTCAGTGCAGGGTTTTATGGAGGAGCGCGGATATCCGCAAAGCCCCCAGTTTTTGCCGACCCTCGATGAAGCCAAAACTGACCCTAGCACCGCCATAGTGTTTGATTTGCCGGTAGAACCCCAGTTTGCTGAGCCCGCGCCAGCGTCGGCCGAGCCGCTAAAACTCAAGTGGATCAACCCCAATGATGCTGACCGGCGGCGGGCCAAAGGGCTGACGGATTTGCGCTTAGTGGAATCTGACGCGGATCTTATTATGCTCCGTGAATCCGATCGTACCTTGCTGCTCAACGGCGCTGGGGATGTCATTTATGAGGTGCCCGATCCATCAGCGCCAGTGCCATGGGAGCGAATTGGCGGCGAATTATTTATCCGCGCACTTTCAACTCGAGGCAACCGCGGCGAGTTGCTTGTTCAGTACACGGACCCTGCCATGGGTGTTACCGCGGTGCGCGGAGATAACCTGGGGTTTGTTGTTCGACCGCAGAAAGCGATGCACTTATTGATGTTTGATCTTGAATCGAATGGTGGTATCAGCTTGCTATACCCGATGACCCGATCAGAACAGGCGCGCCAACCCGCTGGACGGCTATCCAGGCTTGAAGACATCATCGTGGTGCCGCCTTTTGGTTTAGACAAAATCGTGGTTGTTGGGCTTGATAAATCCGTGGCAGATATGGAAGATTTTTTGGGCAAGACGCTGGAACCAGGGAGCAAAGGACTGAATGCCTTTAAGCAGAAGCTAGCCGGGAGAAAGGACGTTGAAGCGGTCACTGAGCTCACGCTAATTACCACCGAAAGCGTTGATCGCGGCGCCGCTCGAGGCGTTGCTGCAAAGGGGAATGCACAATGAGAGATATACATCAAAACCGGTGTGGGCTGAGGCTGTGGTTAACAGCCATTGTCGCTACCGCCATGATGGCGCCGGTATTAGCCCAAAATGATGATGTTGAGCGCGGGCTTCAGCGTCGCCCAGGGGTGGAAACCGAGCGCCCAGAGCTGCCCGAATTCGACGACCGGGAAGATGTGCCGCTGGATTTACCGGAGGTCAAATCCTTAGCGTTACCGGATAACACGCTATCGACCTCAGCAGCTGTGTTCTTGCAAAAGGTTCAATTAACCGATGCTACCGCACTTAGCGCTGATGAGGTGGGTCAGGTAACGGCAAGTTACTTAAATCGCAATGTTAGCGCGGAAGAATTGCAGGCACTAAGAGCCTCGTTAACTCAGCTTTACGTCGACCAGGGATACATCACCTCTGGAGTACTGTTGCCTGATCAGCGGGTCAGTAATGGCACAGTGCAATACCAGGCAGTGGAAGGCACAGTTCAGTCGCTGGAAGTCACCACCAACGGGCGACTTCGACCCGCCTATGTTGAGGCGCGATTAAACACCGATCCCACTGATGGCCCGCTGAATGTGTCTACTCTCAGAGACCAATTGCGTGTGCTCCATGCTGACCCCTTAATTGAACGTGTGGATAGCCGATTGCTGCCCACTGGACAGCGCGGTCTTGCGCGCCTGCTGGTCAATGTGGAGGAGGCGCGGCCCTATAGTTTGACCTTAACTGCGCACAACAATCGCGCGCCCAGTGTTGGTAGTGAGTGGTTGGAGTTAGGGTTTGTGCACCGCAACCTCCTGGGATTTGGCGATCGAGCCCACTTAAGCTATGGAACCGCTGATGGCCTGGATGATTATCAATTGGGTTACTCCTTTCCCCTTACTCACAGTGGCATTACCGCAGGTATCAGCTATGCCAACAGCGAAGCCCAAGTCGTAGAAGAGCCGTTTAGTCGGATTGATATTCGCAGCGAGAGTGAGGAAGTTGCGTTTGATCTTGTGTATCCGATAAAAAGGTTTGGCAATCGCCGTTTAACCTTAATTGGTACTCTCGATCACCGTGAAAGTGACACCAGTTTGCTGGGGATTCCGTTTTCTTTCTCGCCGGGTGTGCGCAATGGTCGCGCTGAAGTCACCGCCCTGCGCCTGACCGCTGACTGGACCGATCAAAGGGCCAGCCAGGTGTTTGCTTTGCGGGGAAGAATCAGTGTCGGGCTGGATGCATTGGATTCCACCATCAACGACAACGGTTTGCCTGACAGCGAATTTGTGAGCTTTCTGGGTCAGGCTCAGTGGTCGCGGCGCTTCGGTGAGGGTGATCACCAACTAATCGTCCGCGGAGACGTTCAGAAAACCCTGGATGGCTTATTGCCATTGGAAAAGCTCTCCATTGGTGGTCGCAATAGCGTGCGTGGTTACCGGCAAAACTTGATGGTCAGAGACAACGGCTGGGTGGCTTCGGCTGAGTATCGAATTCCTGCGTTTTACGACGAGAACGGGCGCAGTACTTTTCAATGGACCGTGTTTGCCGATGTAGGACGCGGTTGGAATGAAGACTTCGACACGCCGGAACCTAAGTCCATATCCAGCATTGGCGGTGGGTTTATTTGGGATCCCTTGCCCGGCTTGCATACTGAGTTATATCTGGCTCACGGCTTTGAAGACATCGAATTTTCCGACAGTGACCCCCAGGACGATGGTATTCATCTGCTGGTGCGTTACGACATATTCTGACCTTGGCCGCTCCCTTAAGCCATTGGTTACGCCGCGGCCTGATGGTTATCAGCATTGCCGCCTTAGGTGCACTGCTGGCCATGAGTCCGCTTGCGGGGCGTCTAGACCTACAACTTTATGACCTTCAGCAACGTCTGGTCCGACACTACGCGCCGAGTCCATCAGCAAGTCCAGTTGCGCTGATCGGTATCGACGAGGCGACGGTGCAGGCCATCGATGCCCCAATGGCCCTTTGGCACCCGCAGCTGGCGCAACTCATCACTGCCACCGCTGCGGCCGGCGCGACGGTGGTTGGGTTTGACCTTGTCCTTCCCGAACGCAGTTTCGATCAGTTTCTAGGGCGTTCTAACGACCAGCCCTTAATGCAATCCATTTTGGCCGCCAGGCGGGCCGGAATGCCGGTGATATTTGGCCGCACATTAAGCGCTAGCGGGAAACTGTTTGAGGTCTTGCCGAAATTCAAGGCGGTGCTGGGGCGAGAAGGTTTTGGCATGGTGTTGCAGGTGCAGGAAGTGGACGCTGTGGTGCGACGTTACTACGACGATCGCTATTGGGAAGCTTTGGGTCTTAAAACTCTGGTAGGGCAAATGGCCAGAGCCAACGGCATAGAGGTTACTAACGGCTGGATCGACTATGCCATAGGCGGGGCAATCAGCTATGTGTCCATGTCTCAGGTTTTGAGCTGGCACGCGGAAGGCAACAGTGAAGCCTTGTCTGAGGCTTTGGGCGGCAAAGCGGTGTTTGTTGGCGGTGTGCTGCCATTTGAAGATCGTCATACTCAACCGCTGGCTTTGGCAGATTGGGAAAGCAACGTTTATGCCCCTGGAGTCCTGATTCACATGCAGGCCTATCGGTCGCTGGCCAGTGATCGCATGCTGCAGGGGGCAGGTTGGGGATGGTATATCGGTGGTTTGCTACTGGTGGCTCTTTTGGTGCTGATCACCGATCGCCCACTACTTGGGTTTGCGGCCTTTTTGGTCGTGCTGTTATTTGGGTTTTTATTGTCTACCTGGATCTATATCGAAGGCTTGCGTTTAAGCAGTGTCCCTCTGGCAATCACCGCTTTTTTGGCTTGGGTCATCGGTGCTAGTCGGGATGCATGGGCTAACCTTAGGGATAAGCAACGTATGCGGTCGGCCTTTGGCGGTTACGTGAGTCCACAAATTCTAAGTGAAATTCTGGAAGGCAATTTGTCACCAGAGTTGGGAGGCGAAAGTCGGGAAATTTGCCTGTTGTTTGCCGATCTGATTGGTTTTACAACATTGAGTGAAACCAATGACGCGGAACATGTTCTAAACCTGCTGAATCGGTACTTTGATCGAGTTACACCTGCCATTCACGCTCACGATGGTACGTTAGATAAGTACATGGGTGATGGAATCATGGCATTTTTTGGGGCGCCAAAATCCCATCCGAACCCGGCTCAGGCAGGGTTTGACGCTGCCCGGATGATGTTACAGCAGCTTGATGAGTTTAATGAGGAGCTGGTCAGTGAAGGTATTGAACCGTTGCAGGCAGGTGTTGGATTAGGCATAGGCCATGCCATCGTAGGGCATGTCGGTGCGCAATCGCGGTTTGAATACTCAGCCATTGGAGATGCGGTGAATGTCTCGGCCCGTATCGAAGGTCTGACCCGGGGGTTGAACTGTCGCATCGCGTTAAGCGGTGAGGTGGCTAAGTTGCTCACAGACAAAGACCAACAAACATTGGAGTCCTTCGGGCCGACTCAAATAAAAGGGCATACAGCCATCGAAGTGTTTGGCTGGGGTATATTAAACGAAGTGACGACCGCAGCCGACGCTGGGGTGACTAAGGAGGAGACATCATGAAATCGATGTTAACAGGGGTATTTCTAACGATTTTGGTTTTGCCCGTTTGGGCTGACCCTGTTGCGATCGTGACCGATGCGGTCGGTGAGCACCGGCTTAATGACACCGCATTGGAAATTTTGGCGGAGGTGTCAGTGGGTGATCAGATCACCGTGGCTGCACCGGGAAATATGACCTTGGTGTACTACATGGATGGTAGCGAATACGTTTACCAAGGCGCGGCATCTTTTGAGGTAGGTCCTAACGGACCCAGCAAGCTATCAGGTAACGATCCAAGTAACGGATCTGCAGTGCCCGACGGAGAAGGTTCGATCTCAACGGTAGGGCTGGCTCAGGCCGCCATGGTGATGCGCGCGGCTGAGTCAGAAAAACGATTAGATCTGATTTCGCCGGTGGATTCGGTGTTGATTAATGCGCCCAAGGCGTTCCGCTGGGCGCCCTTGGCTGAAGGCGTTGGCTATACCTTTGAGTTAACCGATGGAGAAGGCCGAAGTCTGTTGGAAACAACGGTGACGGGCAATGAATTGGATCTACCAGATCATATTAATCTGGTTGCGGGAGAGTACTACTCGTGGTCGCTGGAGAGTCGCTTACCTGACGGCAGAAAGTTCTCCAGTTACGCGGATTTCAGCATCGCTGATCAGGCATTGAAATTACGCGCTGATGCGATTCGACCCACTGACATGGCTAACGTGTCACGGGTCATTGTGTTTGCACTGTGGCTGGAGCAAAACGACATCATGGAAGAGGCTGCAGACTATTGGAGTGCAGCCGCTGAGCAACGGCCAGAGGATCTGTCTCTGAGACGCAGAGCCGGAGGCTAAGCGCACAATGATGTTTTGAAGCAGCACACTAGCTGTGCTGCTTTGTCACCACCCAAACCAAGGCGCCATAGGCCAATACTACGAGTCCACATACTGCCGTCATTACGTAACCTGCTACCATTTTTAAATCTCCCTGATGCGAAAACACCCGACAATCCATGGCCGGGATCGAGGCATTATCTTACGCCTCAAATGCAGAGCCGGAACGCTTTGTAACCATTGTTTAGAACTGTTTACGTTTCACTGAACGCGGCACAGCCAGTGGCTGATTGGGGCCTTTTTTATCGGCAATAGTTTGTCAACAATCTTTAAAGCTCCCCTTAGGCAGTAGTGCCTCCTGGCCGTTGGGTCTAGTCTGCTTACACGTTGCCGATAGGCGACAAGGAAACGCTATCAAGGATGACATTGGGCGTTTACGCGGCATGTGTCGCACCCGCGGTGCCGGTCAGGGTTCTGCCTCCCCCTCTACCCGACCGGTTCCGCATTTTTCAGTTAGATTGTTAACATCAGGGGGCGGGCAGGGGAGATATGGCTGATACAGCCAATAAAAAGCGCAAAGTATTGATTATCGACGACGATCCAGATGTTTTGGAGTACGCGTCTGTCGTATTTGCCGATTGTGGTTTTGACCTAATGATTCGCCGGCCCGGCGATGATTTGGCGGAAAGACTCGAAAAACAGCCTGACCTTATTGTGGTTGATCTCTTGATGCCATCTGAAGACGGTATCCAGATTCTGCACAAAATGGCCAAGGCCGATGTGAAGTGCCCGATTCTTGTGGTGAGTATGTGCAGCGAGGAGGTGCTTCGGTCGGCCCGGTCGGTTGCTCAGATGTTGAACTTCGAAGTGCTGGGTTTTTTGCGCAAGCCGTTTTACAAAGAAGATGTGATGAAGCTCACCCGCTCCCTGTTAGAAGAAGAGCGTGGTACAGCCGAGCTGCGACGTCTGGTCAACTCTGGCCGCATTGTTAATCACTATCAACCTATTGTGGACGTTCAGCGCGGTCGTGTAATCCGGCTTGAAGCATTGTCTCGTTTCCATCACCCGCAACGTGGAATTATTGCACCGCTGGAATTTCTTCGCTGGTCTCGACGTCTGCGTATTACCGCGGCGTTGGAGCGTCGCTTGACCAAGCAGGCCTTGGATGATGCCAAGCGCATCGAAGAACAAGGCTACCGGCTGCCTATGTCGGTAAACCTAAGCACTGAGACACTGGAACAGCCTGATTTTGCGGACCGGTTGGAGAAACTATGTCGACAGCAACGGTTTCTTTTGAGCCAACTGACCATCGAGGTAAGCGAACACGATCTGCACCGTAACCTCATTCCTGTGCAAAGTAGCCTCACTCGTCTGGCGTTACGCGGATGTTCCGTATCATTGGAATATGGCGGCGAAGTGTTTTCCAAACTTCAATTGGAGAACTTCCCACTATCTGAACTCAAACTAACGCCGCACCTGGTCCGTGATTGCCTCACCGATGACTCTCGTCGTAACTTGTTGATCGCGGCGTTTAATCAGGCCGATATGTTGGATATTCCGGTGACCGCCATAGGGGTAGAGTCTCCGGAAGAATTGGGTTTGTTGCTGGATCTTGGCTTAACCCGATTTCAGGGGCATTTTTTCTGCGAAGACAAACAGTTTGAAGGCGCGCTCTACTACTTACACAGAGCGCCGGAAAAACTGACGGAATTGGGTTTGGGTGGGCCGAACTTGATATCGTCGAACGGCAGTTAAATTTTTATTGACTGAGTAGCTTGCTTAACACCGAATTGACTGCATGTTCTTGCTGCTCTTTTGTCGCCCCATTATCGCGTAAAACTCTCTCCGCTGTGACCGCCGACTGTTGCAAAACATCTAGGCCATGCAGTCCAGCGGAACCCGCAATCCGGTGCACTGCATCAATGAGCTCCATTTCCTGGCTTTCTCTGTTTTTGAACAGTGCTAACAGGTCAGCATGCTTGTTCTTTAACGATGACAGGTATTTTTGTCGCTGCTTTTCCAGCAGTTGCTTGGCGCGGTCGGATAGTTCAGCCATTGATCGCTTTATCCAATTCTTTGCCAAGAACATCTAACTCAAAGGGTTTAACCAGATAGGCGCTGCAGCCAGCGTCAAACGCTGCATTGCGATCTTCCTCAGCGTTGGAGGCGCTCATTGCAATAACAGGAATATCGTTACTGCGAATATCGATGATTAATTTTTCGCCGGAGATGTCGTTGAGATGGAAATCGCTTAACACTACATCGGGACGCGCGGTAAACAGTTTATCCAATGCCTGCTGGCCGTTGATAGCCAGAGTTGGGGTGTAACCCAGGTCTGCCAAAATTACGGCCAAAAATTCTCGAACGTCCATATCGTCTTCAACGATCAACACTCTGCGCTGGCCTTCGCTGTCGGTGATGGGCGCGATATTCGCTGCCATCACTCCAGCTGCGCGAACTTCAAATGAAAACACCGACCCTTCGCCGACGGTGGATTCAAGTTCGATATCACCACCCAGGACG
>CAZLJY010000097.1:0-16634 GCA_964559945.1 uncultured Gammaproteobacteria bacterium
GCCAAAGCCACCAGCAGCATCCTTTATACCGACGACGATTATGAAGTGCACTACGGTGGCAAAGATGTCTCTAAGCAGGGCTATGGTTATTTTTGGTGGAGTGCAGACTTAAAAAGCGGCGGCCAAAGTTACTTCTGCACCTCGGCACAAGGCGGTCATGGTCAATTCATTATTCTGATCGACGAATTAGATCTGATGGTGGTATTTACTGGCCATGACAACGACACCAATTACCTACAAATAGCAGCAGAGCGAATCTTGCCGGCTTTCATCCAATAGATTTTGTTGAGAATGTTGGAAACCGAAAATTCCCAATGCACCAACAAACATCCAATGGTGCTGAGCAGGAAACGCTAAGTTTCCTGCTCACCATTGATGCCTGGAACCCTGTGCCGCTGCTCTCAAGCTTTGCAGACAGCTGCATCACTAGGCCGTAAAAACTCGCCCGCAAAAGCGGGCGATGCCCATTGGCTGGCGCTACGCGTCAGCGTTACTCAAAGCTATCAGCAAACACCGCATCCCCCACCGCAATAACGGCTGTACCTTGAACGGTATTAACACCATCGGTTAGATCGTAGACAAATGAATCTGTGCCGCCGAACCCGGTGTCTGGGGTATAAACAAAGCTACCGTCATCCTGCAAGGTCAATTGACCATTTTGCGGCTGGGTGTTCACAGAATAAATCAGGCTCGTATCATCAGGGTCCGAATCATTATCCGCCACGGTTGCCGACAGCTCAGTATCGAGCGGCGTAAAGAAGCGGTCATCCATCGCCACTGGCGGCTCGTTGACCACGGCGGAGATAGCGATCGTTACCTCGGCTTCAGAACACTCACTCGGGGTGCCGTCATCGCACACCTGATAAGTGAAGCTGTCGCTAGTGGCGCCTAAACCGTCGTTGATGTACTGGAACGTGCCATTGGGGTTTAAGGTCAGCTGGCCACTGCTTGGCGACTGGGTCGCCATGCTTTGCAGCGTTAGATTGTCACCTTCAGGGTCCGAATCGTTAGCCAGCAATGACGTTGAGCCACTGTCTAATGTATCCGCCGTTTCACCGGCATCAACGCTGATGGAGTCGCTGACCGCTACTGGGGCATCATTCACAGGACTAATCGTAATGTTCACCTGAGCCTCAGCGCACAGTGATGGGGTCCCGTTGTCACATACCTCGTAAACAAACTGATCCGTCAGCGTCTCCGTGTTGTCATGGGTGTAGCTGAATGTACCGTCTGAATTGAGGGTGAAGCTTGCCGCATTCACCGGCGCGGTGATAACCGGCGTGGTGACCGTTAGCGTGTCGCCGTCAGGATCGGTGTCATTGGCCAGCACGCTGTCGGCGCCGCCATCCAATGAATCTTCCGTCGCCCCCTCATTCACGGTTAAGGCATCGTTGGCCGGGGTCGGCGCGTTGTTGGCTACCGTGCCAAGGGTTGGCACCAGACACCAGCGTTCCAGCGTTCCATCATCCTGGCCTGCACCATCGGAAATGTCCAACGTCCAGTCGCCCTGGAATGTCTCCCCGTTAAAGTCTGCCAGATTGCCGGTGCCAATAACTGAGCCTGCAATGGCGGGCGGCGTTGCCGAGCATTCGTCTTCGGCTAGATTGCTGGCACTGTCATCGAAGATGGCCAGAATGTCGTTGTTAGCGCAGCCAAACCCAGCCCCGCCGACCCTTCCCGGTCGATCAAGCAGAACCACTGCCGTACCGGTATCCACATGAGTCAACGTAGCGCTTAAGTCACCCACAAAGGTGTGACTGACATCTAGGTAGAGGTTCATGTCCGCCAACGCCTCATTGGTAGAAGAGTTAATCGTGTTGCTAAGCGCGCCCGGATCAGGAATGGCGGCCCCGGGGTCTGCACATAGCGCCTCACCCACATCTATAGCAATGGTGACCTGAGCGTCGTCGCAGGCATTGGGCACACCGTCATCACAGACCCGATAAGTGAAGGAGTCAGTCCCAGAAAACGAGCCGTCATGGGTATAGCTGAACGTTCCGCTGGCATCCAGGGTTAGCTGGCCTGACGAGGGGCCAGATACCGGACTGGTTTGCAGAGTCAGGTTGTCGCCGTCGGGATCTGAATCGTTGCTCAACAGCGAAGATTGACCGCTATCCAACACCGTGACTGTGCCGCCATTGGTGGTACTGGCAACATCGTCTGTGGCCTGGGGGCTCTGGTTGACTGTACCCGTGATCGCAATCGCTAGGATGGCGTCCGAACACAAACTCGGCGTGGCATTGTCGCAGACCCGATAGACCACCGAGTCGCTGGTGGCCCCATCGCCGCCATGGGTATAACTGAATGTGCCATCAGTATTTAAGGTGATGGTGCCGGAAGACGGCCCGGAAACTGGGCTGGTATCCAGCGCCAAAATATTGCCGTTGGGGTCTGAATCGTTGACTAACAACGACGTGTCTCCATTGTTCAACTCGGTCACCGTGCCGCCAATCAGGACGGTGGCCGCATCGTCCACCGCCGTCGGCGGCTGGTTGATCGTGATATTGACCGCACCACTGTCGCACAGACTGGGTGTCCCGTCGTCACAGACTTCGTAGGTAAAGCTATCCGTTGTGGCAGCGTTGCCATTGTGGGTATAGCTGAAGGTGCCAGCACCCGCCGCATTTAGTGTGACCGCACCGGACGATGGGCCACTCACCGGTGCACCTTGCAGCGTTAGATTATCGCCGTCAGGATCTGAGTCGTTGGCCAGCAGACTCGTCTCGCCGCCGTTCAGTTCAGTCACTGTCCCTGATTGAGTGGTACTCGTGCTATCTGCGGTGGCATTAGGTGCTTGGTTGGCGACCGCAGAGAAGGTCACGGCAAACGAACCCCGACCCAGGGTAAATGCGACCAAGCGGTCCTGACTGGCATCGTAGTCCAAGTCAAACACTGGCGTTGGAGGCATTCCGGAGGCCGCTTCAGCCCAGGTGGAAAAGCCACTACTGGCCAGCGCAATGTAGACCCCGCGATCGGCTCCCACCACAAGCGCGTCGCCACCAGGCTGCTCCATATACTCCAGGGTGCGCAGCTGTCCTGGACTAAAACCGCTGATCAGGTTGCCGGTAATATCGGTAAAAGAACCGGCGGTATCCGTGGTCCTGCGCACGGCCGCGGCTTCAATCACAAAAGCCTGACTGGAATTAGATGGATCAAGCACAACGCCGTCCAGGTTATTGCCATTGGCGCAACTGAAAACACAGGTTAGGGGGTCGCCGGCAGCGACACGTTGATAGAGATTGCGGTCCTGACCTACCACGTAGATCAAATCCTCACTGCCCGTGCTGCCATAGGCAATCGTTCGCCGACCGCTGGACAAAACCGGTACCGCAGGCAGCAACTGAGTAATGGTGTCGCCCTGATCCAAGGATTCATAAGCCCCATTGCCGCCGCCGATAATCAAACGCCCGCCGGCCACCTGGTTCACCTCAATGGGCGTGGTGAACTGGGCTTGCAATGGCGGCCCGCCGTCCAACACCGTTAACGGAAGAGTGATTGTGCCTAAGAAACCGTTATTGTCGTCATAGGTCAATCGCCGCGCGCCGCCGAAATTCTGAGAACTGGCATAACGCACCGATTGGTTATTGCCGGCCAGAAGAATCTCGTCAACCGCAACGTCGCCACCATCGCCGCCCTGAAACGTTTGCCAAATCTCGTTAGCAAATTGCTGCTGACGCGTGGTGCCGTTATCCTGATTACCACTGAAAGCAATCTGCGAGGTGGCATCAAAAGCGCCGCTATGTTGCTCGGTCACTTGAAGATTGCCGTTCACATCAAGCCACACACCGGTGCTATCAAGGGGCGAGGTTCGTCGGTAAATACCGCCATCATCGGTTTCCAGCAACGCGCCATTGGCATCAAACGCCATATCTCGAGAATCTGGGTGAGGCGCGGATGCATTGCTGGTGCCGTTGTGGGTAATGGGTGTCCACTCGCTACCAAAAGCCTGGGTTATATCCCCCCTAAATAAGCGGCCGGAGAAAGAAGACGCGCCAATTTCGTTGGGGAAACCACCAGTATCATCATTGGCCCTGGGTTGGCGGTCACCGCCGATGTAAACAATGTCAGGATCGGTAGGATCTGCCACCAGCGATGAGTGCAGTGATCCCTGACGACCTGGATGAATCCCGGCACCATTATCGGATTCCGGCAGATCCATGCGGGTCCAACTGCCGCCGTCGTTGGTGGAATAAAAAACGCCAGCCACCTCTCCAGCACCCGCTGGCACAATCGACACAAACACCGTGCCTGTGGGGCCAACAGCAATTTCAAAATGGTTGCCCGTTGAATTGGCATCGTTGATCAGGCCGTCCATCGTGGCATCGCTGACCTTGGTCCACGACGCACCGGTATCGTCGCTACGAAAGATGCCATCGCCGGTTCCACAAGCATCGCCAAGATCGGTCATGCTGACGTAAAGCACCGCATCATCGGTGGGATCTTCGGCCAGCGCATCGGAGCTACCACCGATCAAACCGTTAGTGACCAGACTAAAGCTGGCGCCGGAGTTTGTTGACCGCCAAAGGCCGACGTTACCGCCAGAACCACAGGTAAAGCTATCAGCCACATCAACCGAGGCCAGTAGGATGTTGCCTCGAGCCACAACCTTACTAATGTTGCGTCCCGCCATAGCAGAATCCAGCGTCGTCCAGGTAGTGCCGCCGTCGGTGGTTCGAATCAGACCTAATCTCGCACCGCCGCGGCTGGCAAAGCTACTGAAACGCCCATACCCAGCCAACAAGGTCTGGTTGGTGTTGTCCGTTGGATCAAATGCTACATCGGAGACGGACAAACTGAGTTGATCGTCGGTTTGCTGAACCCAGATGGGATTGGTGCTGGTGGCGTTGCTGGTCCGCCACACGCCGCCATTAATGGCGGCAACGTAAACGATGTCGGCGTTACTTGGATGGGGCGCAACGCCGTGAATGGCGCCGCTAGCGGGGGAATCCGTTGGGATATTATCCGTGTTTCCCAGGCCTCGGCTCTGGATGGGTGCCGGCCCAATGGGCTGCCAGGTTTGTGCCATCACCGACGACACGACCATTGTCGCAACCATCAGCGCTGCGCTGCCTGCGAAGGCTCTGCGAATCACTTTTTTCCCGCTCATTAAGCTTGTCCCTAGTATCCTGATATGCTTAGTCAGTAGATTTAGCTCTTTCTCTGATAACTCGAAAGAGCATAGACCATTAATAATAGCCAAATTACAGGAAATCTCGATGTTTTACCGGTACCTGCTAACAATCGTTTCTCTTGGGGCGTCATTCGGCGCTTTCGCCAACGATGCCTGGACCCTGCGCGACGGGCTGTTGATTGACCCCGCCAGCGGCCAGCTGGATTATATGCGCCCCTCCGGTGGCCTTGAATCCGTCAACATCGCAGACGGCTCCACCGCATGGAAAAGTGACGCTGCCGATCGGCCTATGAGCCTTGAAAGTGGCGAGCTATTGACTCAGGTGGACACCGGCGCGGCTGGCAACATGGATCTTGCCAGAATTAATCTGACCACTGGTAAAGTCATGGGGTTTGAGCGTCTGTCTCTGCCCAGTGGTGTGGTACCCAATATCGATCAACAGTTGGGGCAACGGTTCGAATACCGCTCCATGGGTTCAGCCCAGGTGGTTTGGCAATTTGAGCAAAAGACCGTCAGCGGAATGCCGAATCCCGATGGCCCAGCACCTGAGGTGATGACCGGCGCCTTTGCCCTAAGTGCTACCGGCGTAAGCGATATCGCAGCACCGTCCACCGAAACCATTGCCGAACTCTGGCAGGCGCCAACTACCGCGCCATCTTCACCAATGACCGGCGTCAGCGGACGACAGTTTTTAGCCGTCAATGGCGATCATGTCTTGGTGTCCGAAGCGGATAGCACTGGAACACATAAAAATCCCTATCTGTGGAGTATCTATACTGCGGCAGGCGAGAAACTACTGACCACCCGGTCGCCGGTTAGCTACGCACCGTTTGTGGTGGTGAAAGGCCAACTGATTTTTGTCACCCAGCCCCGAACCTTGTACAACTCAGTGGGCAAGCCCGATCCAGAGCCCCTGATGCTGCGGGCGATTAGTCTTTCCACTGGCGCGACCAGTTGGGTCAGAGCGTTACGCGATACCCAGTACGTCGGACCTTACCCCGCTTAAGGGTTTTCTGCTTCGCGCAGAGCCATAAACTGCTCAACGCCCCCTTCCAATTTTTTGGTAATGGGTGCGTTGGGTTCTATCACCCGCCAAACCGGCGTTAGCTTGGCGGGGGATTGCCCCGCCGCCAGTTTTAGATTAACCACTTCGGCCACCGTCCGTAGATGAATACCGGTGACCACCGGGCAAGCAATATCGGCCCCACGAAGTTCTGCCAACCCAGCGCGCAGTTGCTTCATAGATAGGGACCGTCCCGGCGGCACCGTGCGAATAAAGGCGTCGATATCCTTTGGCGTGGTCAGCAACATCCGTTGCCCCGCTTTGATATCCGCAAAATCTTTGGGCGCCAGCTTAACGACACTGTCGCCCGATGCGTCAAACTTCTCTTGCCAGCTTTTTCGGGCCATAGCGGAATTCCTCCTAAAGCGTTGCAGACCAACTGAACCCGCCGCGCGCGCTCCCGGTGGGAACCTCCCCTTTAGGTTCAGTGACTGAGCGAGCAATAAAGAGGCAAATCTGTGGGTTTGTCAAATTCCCACGACCTCTGGCCGCAACCGCGGCTAAAGGTCGCAGCTTGTTCCCGCTACAGTCGTCAGGCGCGTATAGCTGTAAGCACCGCTGCCAAATCCTGCCACCTCAGAATCATAAGAAAAACTCACATCGGTGCAGCCGGGCTGGTATTCCAAGGTCACGCTACCCCAAGGCTGAAGATCGATTTCTGATCCATTGAAGTTTTCACCAAATGACGTTGATGAGGCGGGATACAACATGCTTGCCGTTAGGCTGTTGCCTGAAATAGTAACGGTGTCGCTGATTGTCCAAAACTGATTGCCTTGGGGATCGAAGGTGTACCAGATCAACAACACCTGACCATCGGTCCGCCATTGAACAAAGATACCCTCACCGCTTCGGTCGGGATCAAAAAAGGACCCGGACCGCCCCGATTGAGGTGATGCGTTGCCCTGGCAATCAACCACGGTGGTTAAACGGGCCAGGTCCACAAACAAATCGCCAAACGCCGTTTGGGCACTGGATTGAAAAACCTGTTTACCGGGGGTTGTTGAAGCCTGACAGTTGGAAAAAACTAAGGACATCCCGCCCACCGATTCGCGCTCAATAAGATCGGCATTAAAGCCAGCCCCAAACACCCCGCCCAATGGCTGCAGCAAATCATCAACCACCACCGAGTTGCCTACCACATCGCCGATACCCACAAACCAAATGGGGCCCGAGCCATCCACCGCGTAACTGAACTCAGCCACAAGCGCCGCATTGCCGTCCAACATCTCAACGAAGGCGCCTTCACCGCTTCGGCTAGGGTCGAAATAAGCACCGGTTTGCCCGGCTGTCAGGTTTGGGCCGCCCTGCATTTCATAGCTACCGATATCACACTCGTAAGTGCCGTCCAGATTGGCATCCTGCGGTCGGCCTAGGCCTCGTGCATCTTTGTAGCCGCAGGGCAAACCCAATTTGCCTTCAATACTGGCTAGCATCGAACTGGCCCCTTGATCAATGGCCGGACTTCCCGCCAGCAATGCCACGACGCCACCCGGGTCCGGTGCTGCAACCATTGGGTCCGTATTGGGTTGATCGGTGGGTTGGTTCAGGGAGCAACTGTTGGTGGTTTCGATATTGAACCCTTCGGAGGTGATATCACCGATATTAAAATCGTTACAGACAGCTTTGTTGAGGTTATCTGCACCGAGTTTATTGGTGGTCGGTGAGTTGGCAAAAAGATTGGAAAATAGGATCACCAAATCCGTGGTATCCAATGCATCGCCTGTGCCGGCGAAGGTGTTGTTGCGCAGCTGCAACAGACCTAGAGGATTTTCCACCAGCACGTTGGGACAATCCGCGGCGAATGTACTATCGGTGACGACTAAGGCGGCGCCTGAAAGCCCTCGACCATTGGACGATACGTTGAGATCACATCCAAAGACTGTGGCGTTGTTGTCGGCAAAAAGTGTTTGGCGGATATTGCCGGTTGCAGAACCGGTTATAGACACCGCGCCGCCCACATTGCCGGCCCGATTTTCCCGAAACTCAGTCACTAATAGTGCACCACCAATGCGCCTATTACCTAAAATCAAACGGGAGTTTTCGGTCATAGAGATAGCGCCACCGGCCCCTGACGCTATATTGTTGCGAAAACTCGTACCATCGAGATTCACCCGCGATGCGCCACTTGCAGCAATCGCGCCGCCGTCTCCATCCACCTGAAAAGTTTCTACAATAAATGCGCCTAGCTCCAGCTCACCGTCTTGGATCACATTGGCAAAGCGAAAATTTGGCGCTGAGGGATTTCTGGTAAAGGTGATTCGCGAGCCAGTACCTGAGGTGGGGAATATACTCGTTGTGGCGTTGGTGATTGCCGGTAAGGCGGCGTCAGAATTTTCAAAGGGCTGATCAAAGATAAAGGTCCGATTTCCATCGGGCCCAGGGCGAACGAATATCAGGTCCGGCCCCGAACCGTTGTTGGCGTTTTGGATCGCCGCGATCAAGCCCTGGTTATCACCGGCGTCAACAAAGACCGCGATGTCCATGTCGCCGGCCCGCAGACTGGGTGGGACCAAGACAACCAACACCAATGCCAGAATGAATGACAATTTGCGCATGACCTTTCCTTAGATTCTTGCTTATCTAGTTCATGCGTGATTTGGATTAAAAGCGCGCCAATCGTCGCGCCGGATGGGGTTAGTGTGTCGATGGAAACAGACCCTGACACCGTCAGAATCACTGGAAAATGGACTAATCCAGGGAATAAACTTTGCGCCCCGCATCATCCCTTACCAGGTCAACGGTTTGGCCATCGAAGTGGTAACTTAAGGGACGTGCCGGCACCGGCACCTTCATGACATCTGGCCAAAATACCGCCAGACAATCCCCACCCTCATGGCGCACGCTGTGGTAAGCAATACCGCTACTCGCTGATGCCCTTAGAGTACGTGCCAGTTGCTGCGAGGCAGACCAATCATCGGGCTGATGGCAGTTATTAAATGACGATGCATTGCGAATGTCATGAAAAACGTGATCAATGGTGAAACGGTATTCACGGTACTGGGAAAACCAACCTGGGGCTTGCTGGGTTGCGGCAAAAAACCGCCCATAGTGGTACGCCGTTTCGGCCATGGCGGTTTCAAAGGTTTGGGCCAGGTAACAGGCGCCAAACGAACCATCGTGAAAACGGCCCGGTTGGTCTTCGCTAACATGAGTAAAGGGCGCCATTAACAGGCTAGCACCCGGGCCAGACACCCGCCGGTGCTCAGGCACCAGATCAAGATTTCCGATGCTCTCAGCGATACGGGAATTGGTTAAACTCTCAAGACGAATGGCCGCCGCCCATTCTCCTGGCTCCAATAAATCTTCGAAGATATCTATCGGAGGGTAACGGCTGGATTGGATGCGAGTTGCGTGCTTCCAACGTACTCGGTTCAGCGGCGGGATCACCCTCGCACGGCGTCCAGATACCGTCGAATTCTGAGCAAATCCGTAATTTGTCCGTCCAGCATCACCGCTAACGCCCGACGCCCTCCGAAATCTTGGTTCGGTTGGTGAACCCATTCGTAGGCCCGGCGATTTTCCACGAAAAGCATCCGTAAGGCTTTGTGGATTCCGAGCAAGACAGACAATCGGGTTTGCAGGTCAGTCCCAATTCGACCAAATTCTTTGCGCTTCCAGCGGTTGTAGGTGGCGATAGAAATACCACCCAAAAGCGTGCAGGCATCAGCGTCGCTCAGGGCCCAATGCTTAAACAAAGCCACCACCGCTTTAGCGCCAACTTGCACATCATCAACGGAAATCGTCGCACATCCTGGACCGGCTGACTTCCCACATTCAATGGTGAGAGAGAGTTCATCCCTGCACATTAGCACAGATTATCATTTGATCGTATATTCTATTTTTTGATCAAAAGAATATACGAAGATTTGAGCCAGAATCTGGACTAAGAACTGGGCCAAAATCTGATCCAGGATCAGGATCAAATAGGTTCGTTGACAGATTTCTGCCCCCTTCGCGGTCTCCTGTGTTAGACGCCGTTACCACGTCGGTGCGGCACTGAATACAGAGACCGATATGCCAATGAAGACTCATGCCACGCATTTAGCGCATACCCTAATGCTGCTCGCCCTGTGTTTCAGCACACCGCTATTGGCCCAACCATCGGCCAGCACAGCGATCGCCAGAGCCGCCGTTTTAGGGGGAAAAACCGTCGACATCGGAGCGCCACCGAAGGTGGTAACCGGCCCGATTAAACAGTCAACCCGTGACGCCCTTGATGTGCTGTTAACCGACTTTGGTCAAAGCCCATGGAACAGCGACATGGATGCGGCCCTTAGCGTCATCGCCGACAGTGGCGACCCTCGACTCGCCTGGGTGGTAACAGACCTATTGCGCTTCGTCTCCTCCCCGGAGCTCAATGACGACATCGCCGAAGCACTCAACAAATTGTTAGACACAAAGCTGCGTGGATCGTCCACCTGGCACGCGTCGGTTACGCGCCTCATCGCCTGGGATATCCCGGCTCCGCCCGATTACTTGACCTACAAACGCGCCATCTTCACAGGCATTTTTCCAGAGTGGGGGCCGTTGTTCGTCGACGGTGACATTGACTGGCGTCATGTGTCCTGGGGCGGCGTGCGGATTGATGACCGTCCTTTCGACACCACCGATGACCCGTGCAACTGTATTCCCGCAGCGGACAATCCCGAGGTGAGCACCGCCAAGGAGGCACGCTGGCTTGATGACGATGCCATCGTGTTTGGCATCTCCATCAACGGCGAACATCGCGCTTATCCTCGGCGCATTATGGAAGTGCGAGAAATGGTCAACGACACCCTGGGCGGACGAGACCTAGGCATTCCCTATTGCACCCTTTGTGGGTCGGCTCAAGCCTGGTTTACCGATGACCTGCCCGAGGGTGTGGAGCGACCCGTGTTACGGACCTCCGGCATGCTCATTCGCTCCAACAAAGTGATGTATGACCTCACCACCCATTCCGTCATGGATACCTTTCTTGGCACCGCTGTCACCGGCCCATTGGCTGAGCGGGGATTTCAACTGAAACAAGCTACTGTCGTCACCACCACCTGGGCGGACTGGAAAGCGGAATACCCGGACACAACCGTGTTGGTCGAGCACTTAGCCTTAGGACGGGACTTCGACTTCCGCAACGGCCGCGATGCATCAGGCCCGATTTTCCCCATTGGCAATGTGGATGAACGACTGGGCATACAGGAAGATGTATTGGGTGTGGTGACCAAAACCGGCAAACCCATTGCCTTTCATGTTCCTAGCCTGATCAAAGCCTTGGATAGTGGAAAAACCGTCAGCGTAGACGGCGTTCAGGTGGTGTTGAGCGCAGGCGGCGTGCGTGCCGTTGATGACCAAGGCCAAGACCTTGGAACTCACCAAGCGTTTTGGTTCGCCTGGTCACAATTCCACAAGGACACGGCGCTCTGGCCAGAAAGCTGATGCCGACACGCTATACCGACGTTACAGAAGAATGCCAACAGAAATCTCTGTTGGCATTCTATCATTGCCGGGATGTTCCCAGCCTTGCACCAGGCGAAAAGCTTCGTAAGGTTTCTCGTTCAAAGACATGACCGCTGCCAAAGGAAAAGCCGCGATAGTGAAGCACTCTCAATCAGGCTCACGCTGGTTACTCGTTTTGTTCAGCATGGTGTGGGCGGCAACCCCGACACTGGCTGCGGACGTTGAGGTGGACCGCGCAATCGAAAATCTGGAAGCGCTGAAAAAGACCATCAGAGCCGACTATCCAACCGTTGAACATCAGACCATTAACGCCTACCAGATGGCCGATGAACGGCGCCTAATTGTTGATGTGCGATCTGCTGAGGAGTTTACCCTTAGCCACCTCCCCGGCGCCCAGCACATTGAAGATCGCCAAACCTTACTTCAACTGGCCAAAGCGAACCCCTCTCAACAACTGGTGCTTTACTGTTCCGTGGGCGTTCGCTCATCGATCGCGGCCCAGTGGCTACAAGAGCAAGGGATTAGCAACGTGGTGAACTTGGAGGGCTCGATTTTCGAGTGGTACAACCGAGATTTGCCCCTAGTCAACGAATTCGGCGCAACCGAAGAGATCCACGGGTTTAACCGCTATTGGGCATCGCGATACCTAAAGGACCGACGTCAGACCGACAAGTAAACGTGCTGGTCTCTGCCGCCTGCCCCTAGTTACCTAGCCCCGGTTACCTGTCCCAGCCCTCCGAACTCAAAACCGGGCCACGACCTCTCCCTAACGTCGAGGTGTGCCGGCGACACGGAACCCGATATTGGCAAACGCCCCCTCCCCATCCCAGGCGCCCCGGTAGGCGCTGCGCAGGTAAAACGCCCCGTAATCCCCCCAGGCGCCACCGCGAAACACGCGTTTCTCGCAGGGCGCTTGGTCAACGGGTGAACCGTCCCTTGGATGCTGGTCATAGTGGTTCACGTAACAGTCCGCTACCCACTCCCAAACATTGCCCACCATGTCTTCGATGCCGAAAGGGTTTGGGCGGGCGTAGCTTCCCACTGGCGCGGTATACAAAAAGCCATCGTCACAGTCGGCGGCTCGCGCCCACCCCGGATAGGTGGCCTTAGCTGTGCGATCCACGCCGTTGGTGTACTGACAAAACGCCGCTTCATTGTTGCCCCACCAATACGCCGTGGTTGAGCCGGCGCGGGCGCTGTATTCCCACTCGCTCTCCGAGAGCAAGCGGTACTGCCTGTCTCCACCTTGTTCATTAAGCCAGGCCACATAGGCGTTGGCAGCGTGCCACGTAATACATACCACTGGATGAAGATCACCCTGACTGAACCCCGGATTGCGCCACGAGGCCTGAGCGTCGAAGGCCCAGGTGCCATTTTCCCCCATGGTGAAACAACCGGCCTGGTCATTAAAGCCGGTGGCCAGCACAAAACGCCGGTAGGACCTCACGGTAATCTCGTATCGAGACACAGAAAACGGTTTGATGGTTATTGACGTTTGGGGGCCCTCGTCATCAACTCGGCCAGTTAACTCGTTGGGCGAACCCAGGAGGAAGGTGCCACCGTCGACCTCAACCATCTCCGGACAAACGCTACAGGGCGCTTGGCCGGCAGTTGATGAAATATCTAATGTAACGCTGCAGCCGGCAAGCCCGATGATCAGACAGTATGCAAGGGCTTTGATCGCGATGGTTGTGGTTGCCAGTGTTGTTTGGTTCATGGCCCGGTGCCTTTATCGAGAATTTTTAGTGATACGAACCACTGCGGCATTTGGTTACCCCTAATTAGGGGATATCTCGGGTGTCTTGATTGCTGTTGTTGATCAACCACCAGCTAATGATCGGCCAATCCCTGACTTAAGCCTTTCTCTTTGGCCCCATTTTCTTCAAGTTTGCGTTTGTCGTATCAGGCGCGGGAATTTCAGAGGAGCAACATCATGCAACGAACTGCCATCACGTTAGCGATCACGTTCATCATTGGCATTACCCTGTTAGGAACCGCCCATGGGTTATCAGACCCGGCGAGCCTGAGCGCCAAACTCGAGCCGTACATCGACTGCATCAATCGCCACTCGGAACGGGCGTCTAGTAGTCATGCCCGTTACCTTTCTTGGATCAAAAAACCGTCCAAAGGGCCAACGGGTCGGGAGCGGATAATCTACGGCCTTTACACACTGTATGACCCTGCCGACTGTGTGGCTGCCGTTGCGGCCAGCGCGGGCATTGAGCCGGCAAACGCCGAACTTGAGGCTGCCGGCGCGAGCTACGGTCAAGCACTAGTCGCGCTGTACGAGATCACCAATGAAGCGAACACTTACTACGAGCTTGAAGATTACCGCGATGACAAGATGAAGCGGGGCAAATCCATGCACCCGGCTCTAATGGTGGCATTTACCCAGTTTGAAAACGCCGACCAAGTGATGCGAACAGTTGTTGCTGCCCAAAACGATCAACTACAACTCGCCATTCTCCAACGCCTGGAACAAGACCAAGGGCGCGGACTGCCATTCCTGATTCAAAACCTGTCCATTCACGCCAAATTTCTAGTTCGGGCCGGTAACGTCAGCCAACTCAAAGACATTAACCCCGAGGAATATCAACCGGCCCTAGAAGGATACGAAGGGGCATTTCGTGAACTGCAAAACTTCGCCAAAGCAAACCCCGAGGTCACCGATGAGATTATCTTGTTCAGCCTGTTGGAAATGACCAGTCTTGAGTATTTAAAGTCCGGTAAGAAGCTATGGCGATACCACCGAGACAAACATCGCTGGAGCAGCGGTGAGCGCATGTTCATCAACGATGGTTCAGGCGACATGGTTGAGGGACACCCATCCCGGCTGGTGCGCGATTACAACAATTTGATTCAACGGCTAAATTCCCTTTAATCGCCGAGTTCTCTAACCGCCACAATCGGAGATCTCAAGGGCGCTCCGCTCAGCGATAGAATAGATCGATTGATCGTACCCCTTTGCTTCGGGCCACTACCGATGTGAGAAATTGGTCGTATCAGGAAACGACTAACCACTGCGGGAAAAACCCCGACGGCCATTGTTGGCGCCGCCATGGGAAAGCTGATCCATGTCATTTACGGCGTTCTCAAAACTCGAACACCGTTCAATCTAAAAACTGCTGTTCCAGGGCTTGATCTTCAAGACGGCACCTGATCCCGAAAACATCACAAATTTAATTTTCTTCATAAAATCAATCAATGCAAACGAAGTCAAATTCCTTTGACAAGTGGTGCAGCATAAGAGTGTTGTAATAGCTTGCATAAGCCATCGCCACCGCATTAAGTTTCTCCTCTTCATAGCCAACCCTAATCTCTGTTGTTCCTGAAATAACTCTTATATCTTCTTCCATGTCTATGCAGTGTTTTCTTACATAGGGGACGACAGTAGTTATTCCGCTTAGAGCATAGAATCGATAGTCTGCTTCTGAGACAGACTCCACAAAGTCTTCCATCGGATTAGCATTAATTATCCAATGCTCCTGCGAATTATTTCATTCGCAGTCGCGCGGGGCGTAGCACGCGAATAAAAAAAAACAGCAACATAAATGGCCAAGCGTATCGAAGAATCATCTCGTATGCTCCCTATTTGGATGCCTCGTTTCAGCGTTTGGATCAAGCTCCTTCATAATCTTATTTTCAAAATTTATGGTGCCAGGTCCAAGTGCCAGGGTATAAAACTGTTTGAAGTCTATGGGGTCCTTCTAGTCCAGCGTTTTACTCGGGCACTTGGTCCTAAGCCCAAAAATTTCGCTCAAATCCTGGCACTTGAACCTGCCCAAAAAAATTTCGACGAAAGATATGACCACGACTTTCTATAGGTTCTTTATGATATTTAGCACGAAGCTGTGTGCCTCTGGTCCATGAACTATAACCTGGAACCCCACAGCGTCGATAACCGCGATGTCTCCTGCATCGTGGTCGAATAGCAAGGCTTTGTAACCGTTCCGAGTCGTTTCGCAAAGCAGTCGTTTCATTCGGCCGGTGTCCAAATTGAGCTCTTTTCGCAATGATGAATAAACGTTAATGGATTTAATTGCAGAGCCTTGGACATCCGACAGAAACATTGCTAAGTGCCAAGGATTCTCGCCACCAGTGCTGCTCTGTGAAACAAAGCTCATATTTTTGGGGAGGTTAAAGGACGCAGAACCCAGAAAATCGATTCTAGTCGTTGATTCGATCCAGGTGCCGTTATCCGCTAAGCCCAGATCACATTCTGGTATCCCTCCGGCATATGCGACATCTCCCGCCCAAAAAAAGAAACTGAAAATAAATACATTCATTGGATTCACTCAAAAGAGAGCGCTGTTATCTGTTTCAAAGGAATCGACGAATAGACGAAAGAGTACGCCCTTGGCAATGCGTTTAGCCGCCACCTCACGGCTGGCCGAAAAATCACCACCTACCCATAGCGACGCATCACCAACATCTGGCCGGGCCGCCATCGATCTGATCGAATCATCGAAGGGGTCGAAAACTTGAGTCCAGCCGACTATGTCGTTGCAGTATCGGTGGATAAAATGCCCCTCTTGGGGTTCCACGTCTAATCTAAAATCGCCGCCAACCAACAAACAACTGTCAACAGTTAGTGCCGCATGGACACGAAAAAAACCTGTAGGTCCGGGCCCGTTCAATGGGGTCCAGGTCACGCCATCATAAAGCCACATGCTTGAGGCAAGGTTCGTCTGACCAGAGGCCGCAACCAATAGCTGTTGTTTGCCTTGCCACTGCACCACCTCTAGAAACGATATCGGTGCCAACCCCGGATACCCTGGATCTTCCCATTCAACGCCGTTGTGGCGCCCAAGGTTCTCGATCAGACCTGAGGCGCCTTCAAATTCTCCAGCAGCATATAGTTGCGCACCGTTACCGGCGTCAAACGCCCTGAAAGATTCAAACGATAAACTTCTCGCGCCGCTAAGTTCTCTCCAACCCTGTACGGTATGCTCGTTTACACTTAGCTCAGTGGGCTCAGTAACAACGTAATAAAACACTTCTTGGCCA
>CAZLJY010000098.1:0-16634 GCA_964559945.1 uncultured Gammaproteobacteria bacterium
GTCGACACTGCGTGCCCGCGAGGCACTCCGCACCTGTTTCCTATCGCCACCGCGCGGCACAGCAAGGATTTTGGAAACGCCGATAGTTGGCGAATTAATTTCCTCGACTGGCACGGCGACCAACTAGATGTAAACAGCGGGGCGGGCCGGCAGCGTCAGGCAGCGCAACGCGCTAGAACGGGAACTGGCCGAGATGAGTCTGGCTGAACAAGAAGCTTACTTGTTGGATAGCTCGCCCTCACAATGACGCTGACTGGTGCAGCTAACGCTGAGCTGGCTAAAATCCCAGCGCGCTGAATCCGCCGTCTACGGCAAGGGTCTGACCGGTAATGTAACTGGCCGCAGGCATTGCAAGAAACACCACGGCCGCCGCCACTTCGCTGGCCGATGCCACCCGGTTTAACGGGGTCCTGTCTAGCACCTCCTGATGATAATTCGGATCTGACAACACCGATTCCGCCAGGGGGGTATCGGTATACCACGGCGCCACGGCGTTGACGCGAATACCGTCACTGGCCCATTCACAGGCCAGATTGCGGGTCAGTTGAATCATGCCGGCCTTGCTCATGGCATAGGGGGCTCCAGTTCGAAGGTGGGTGAGTCCAGCTACCGACGACACATTGACTACCGCTGGCGAGTCCGACACCCTCAAAAGCCCATGGCAAAATCGACTGAGCTCGAAACAGGTACCCAGGTTAAGGTCAATCAGCGACTGAAATTCGCCAGCCAGGTAATCCAGCGCCTTCTTGCGAATATTGCCGCCGACGTTGTTGATCAGAAGATCCAGGCCATCCCAGAAACCGGTTAGCCAGGCAGGAATACGCCCCAGTTCTTCCAGGTAAGCCATGTCCATCGCCAGCCCATATACTTCCTGATCGGGAAATTCCTGAGCCAGCTCAGACACTTTCCACTCCAGCGCCTGTTGGCGGCGAGCAACCAATGCGACATGGGCCCCTTGAGCCAGCAATTCTCTAGCAACAGCCAATCCGATCCCGGCAGAGCCGCCGGTAACTAACGCCCGCTTGCCCTGCAGACTCCAACGTGAATGCATGTCTACCGCCACTAGAGCCGTGACCTCAAAATCCGCCGCAATTGATTACCCATCACTACTCACTCAAATCCTCGGGCTCGCCATACCGAAAACCTTGCAAGAGATCGATTTTCAGATCATCACAAAACCGGGCTTCCGCGTCACTGTTGATACCCTCTGCCACCACCTGCACATCCATTCCCTGGGCGTAGCTAACCAACATTCTGACAGTCTGTTGGTGGGCCGGCGCCGAGGTGTCAATATCGCGCATCAACCCACCTCCAAGCTTGACGAAATCTGGCTTCACCTCGGCCAGCGCAGTGAGGCGAGCTTGCTCGGTCCCAAAATCGTCAAAGGCCAGCCGGACACCCATGGCCTTGAGTCGACGGTCAACCTCAACAAGATGATCCCGATTCGCCACGGCCGCCTCATGAATTTCCAACACCAACAGCAGACTCGGCTCACGTTCGCGCAAACTTTGGATGTCATCCAAAAGGGCATCCGGATCCGACATTTCCCGCGGATGAATGTTGAGGAAGAACGGCACCTTGTGATCACTGGCCACGGCGGCCTGCACCCCAACCTTACGCATCAATCGAGCCAGCGCTATTTGGCGACTGGCAGACTGGGCCTGTTCGAACAGTGCTATGGGAGACTCGGGTAAAGCTGGACTGGCACCGCGGGCAAGCACTTCAAAACCGAATAATGTGTGGGCTTGGCGCTCGATCATTGGCTGGAACAGCACGTTGACCTGCTCACCAACCAACAATTGCTCAAAAGGATCAAGGGCCGCCTCGGCGTTTTTTTGGCTAGCTCCGCTGGCGACAGTGCGTTGCTCTCCAATCGGGGCAGATTGATCGCCAGCATTAATTACCCGAAATGGCAGATCAGCAAACTGCAGCGTGTCACCGTGTTTGATCGAACATCGCTCGGTGGCGAGTTTTCGATTAACGAAGGTCCCGTTGGTGCTGTCCAGATCCATTACCCATAGCTGGCTGCCATCCCAATTAATCTCCCCATGCAAGCGAGATATACCGTGAGTTTTTAGCGATAGGGATAGGCCTTTTTTGCGCCCAACCCGAAACGGGAAGTGGTCCAGCGCCAAGCGCAGGGGCTCCCCACCTAGGGTCAAGCTGCCTTCCAAAAACCACTGGTGCTCCGCTTTCATATCAACGTGATTCCGCTTTTCATCGAGCAATGATATTGCCATGCCTATTGTGAACCCTCCGCGTCGATGTTCATAATGCGCGGCCATGGCTATCTTACTGAATAATACGCAGCTTCAGCCGCAACCTCTCACTGGCGGAGAGCCGGTGGCCGTCAGAATTGGCTTAAGTGTGTCCAAGGGGCCCCATTTCGACGTTGATTGCGTGCTCGAATGGTTCAAGCCCGGCACTGAACTGCCGGTGCTTTCTCACCATCTTCGCGGCAGCGGGCTGGATATTTCCTGGCTCCCCGATGCTGACTACGAAATCGCTTGGAGCGCCAGCGCACTGGATCTTGAGCCGGGGGCTCATCATCTGGTGATCTCCCTGTACCACGCCCATGGCCCCAACACCGAACTGGCCCATCGTGAAACCCTGCCGGTCAGCATTGAGCAAGGCACGGCCCATGGCCAACCCCAGGCCAATGGTCTTGCAAGACCCGGTCATTGGGAGATCCGCACCCTGAATGGCGGTGCACCGGTGGATCAATTGTCCTGGCGCCGAGGCCACGAGGACTGGTTTTACCGCCACTTCGACCATGCCGCCCGAACCATCATTAGTTATATGTTGGGTGACTCACCGCTGCTTCAGGGTCGAATTCTGGACGTAGGTTGTGGCGATGGCATTACCGATTTGGGCGTATTTTACCGCTGCCAACCCAAACAGCTGATTGGAATTGATCCCTTTAAAGGTTACGAAAGGCTGCCCCAGGTGTGCGCAGATAACCATCTGCCATTAAGTGGGTTACCCGACGGCTTGCAGTTTCTGCCAGCCAGCGGTAACGATATTCCCTTTGAAGACAACAGTTTTGACGTGGTGCTGTCCTGGGGCTCGCTAGAGCATATCGCTGGCGGCTATATGGACACGTTGAAAGAAATTCGCCGGGTGCTGAAAAACGGCGGCTTATTATTCGCACACCCTGGACTTTATTACTCCAACTTCGGCCATCACCTTGGTGAGTTTTGCGATGAGCCATTCTTCCATCTCACAAAAACCCACCAGGAATTGGAACAACTAGTCCTCAATACTCAACCCAATTACATGGACCGAGCTGGGGAATTTTCGACACCCGCTCAATACTGGCAGTGGTATAACGAACTCAATCCAATGACCGTAGCCGGTTTCGAATCTGAGTTAAAGGAATTGGGATTTGAGTTTTACCGGGCGGCACTGCGAACCGAAGACATGATTGAGTACCACCATCCAAAGCTGCAAAACTACGCCATGCAGGATCTAGCGACGGTGGAACTCTATTTGTCGGCTTACAACCGAAAATGAAGCCCAGCGCATTGCTCATCAGCATGACTGCGTTAGCGATTGCGTTAAGCAATTGCGCCACAGCGCCAATGAAACCTGATTGCGACCCACAGCGGGCATGGACCCAGGGGCTGGACGGCAACATCCCTGAGAGCAACTGCAGCACCGCCGATCAACGCTTATGGCTAGAAGCGAAAAATTTGGCCTTGGAGCTGCGCCAGTTAATACAACAGCGGGAGACCCTCACCCGTCAATCGAAAATGGCTAATAGTCTGCAGTTCGCTAAACTGCAAAGAGAGATTGACCAGATCGTCGGCGCCGCCTTAATCCGTGGTTGGCCAGTGCCCGAACAGGTCCGCACCCATCAATAAGCGGCTCGGGACCCTTTAGGCATAGCAAGCTAACGCATTCTGACGCAGTTTCGACCCGCTGCTTTCGCTTCAAATAACGCCCTATCAGCGGCTCGCAACAGTTGTTTGGAATCACTCATAGGCGACACGAACTGGGCAACCCCTACGCTGATGGTAATCGCAATGGGCTGATCTTCAATCAATAGCGGGGACCGGGCTACCGCGTGCCTTAGAGCCTCGAGCTTAACCGCGGCTTGATCCAAATCTAGCCCTGGCAACATCACAGAAAATTCTTCGCCACCCAAACGGGCAATCAAGTCACGGTCAGAGCGCTGATGATTCAAAATGTCAGACACTTTTTTCAGTACCTGATCTCCAACCAGGTGATCGAACTGATCGTTCACCTCTTTAAATCGATCAAGGTCGACCATCGCAAGACTAAGCGGCTCGCCACTCAGTGCGTGACGGCGGATGGCTTGATCCAAAGCTTGTTCAAAAACACGCCGGTTGGCGATCCCGGTCAAAGGATCTGAACTGGCACGAGCGTACAGTTCCGAGTGGAACGCGGTCTCAATGGCGTCGCTGGCGACAAATTTCAGAACAACCCCACCAAAGCTTAGCCGATCACCATCTTTTAACGAGCATTCGCTAATTAAATCGCCGTTGACCTGGGTCGGGTTGGTGGCGCCCAAATTCTTGACCTTGTATTGCTTGCCATCAAACGCCACCCGGCATTGTTGGCGCGAAACACTGTCCTCGCCGAATTGTAGGTCGCAGGCATTGGAGCGACCAATCATCACGGGTGCTAGACCCAATTCAAAGGATTTCCCAAAGGGCTCACCCCGAATCACGACCAGAGTTGCACCTGCCCCCTCATGCTCGACATCCGTAAGATTGAAGTATTGCTCAGTGGTTTCGTGATTATCTGTCAAAAAAACGTGCTCCCGGGTCGCTAGATATTTTATCCTGTGTAGCGCTGGCTCGCATCCATCGACGGATTTTCGGCAAGACGTCGTTGATAGCGGCCGGAAAATTGCCTCTTGCTAGAAGGAAAACTTGATGACTGATGCCCTGACTCCCGATGCTCTGCGGTGGTGCGTGGATCCCCAGCAGCTGAATTTTCGATCTACCGAAGAGGTGACGCCAGAACCGGAAGTCATTGGTCAGCCACTAGCGGCCGAGGCCTTGAGATTCGGGCTGGATTGCAAGGCCCCGGGGCAAAACGTCTTTGTGCGCGGCATTCGTGGCACTGGGCGCCTGTCCATGGTGCAAGGGGTAATCGCAGAAATGAATGCGCGCTGCGCCGATCAGCGCGATCGCTGTTATGTGCACAATTTCAAACAACCCGATCGTCCCCGTCTGATCGACTTACCCCGGGGACAGGCTCGAAAACTGCGCCGGGCGATGCGGGAACTGGCGGATTTCGTCGCCGGCGCGCTAGGCGAGGCAATGAATAGCCAGCATCTTCAGGCAGCACGCAGCTCACTGCAAGAAGAAGCACAAAAGTCAGTGAACGAAATCACCAAACCCTTTGAGGAAGAGTTGAACGACCAAGGCTTGGCCTTGGTTCAGGTAAAGACACCCCAGGGCAATCAAACAGCCATTTTCCCGCTGATTGAAGGCCAACCCGTGCAACCTGAACAATTTGAGACCATGGTCCGAGCAGGGGAGATCAGCGCTGAGCAACGCACGGAAATTTTCGCCAGAATCGAAACCTTCGCCAAACGCTTACCAGAGATTACCCAGAAAATTGGCAAAGTAATGCGCGGAAATGGCCAGCAGATCAACGAGCTCAACGAAAAAAGTCTGCGCGGGTTAGTCACCAGTACTGCCGACGGCATTAAACAAGATTTTCCCGAGCCGACTCTTCACGCCCATTTGGACGACATCGTGGACGATGTGGCCGAGCAGGTACTGACCAATAAAGGTAAAGACTTCGACCCCGTAACCCGCTATGGGGTCAATATCCTGCTGGAGCACCAACGGGACGACAGTCCGGTGGTGTTGGAAACCAGTCCCAGCCTGACCAATATGCTGGGCAACATTGAAACGGTGTGGGACTCCTCCGGCCAGCCTAGCGCCGACTATCGATCGGTCAGAGGTGGCTCATTGCTGGCAGCCGATGGCGGCTACCTAATACTGGACGCCCATGACGTGATGGCGGAACCGGGTGCGTGGCAGATTCTGATGCGGACATTGCGCACCGGTATGCTGGAAATTGTCCCGCGGGAGCTTGGCTCCCCGTTTTCTCCAGTTGGCTTAAAACCTGAACCTATTGCGGTGTCCCTGCGAGTGGTTCTTATCGGCAGCGCGAACCTTTACTACCGATTGGATTCACTGGATTACGATTTTGCCCATCAGTTCAAGGTGCTGGCAGACTTTAGCGAAGTGCTGGAACGTGGCCCAGAAGCTCTGCGCCAATACGCCGGCGTGTTGGCACAAATTTGCAAAGAGGAAAGCCTTAAACACTTCACCCACTGCGGCGTCGCCGCGTTGGCCGAACACGGCGCCCGAGTGGCAGACAAAGCCGGCAAACTGACCGCCCGTTTCGGTCGCATCGCCGATTTAGCCAGAGAAGCCAACTGGGTATCCGATCAGCGTAAAGCGGAACTGACCAACGGCGATGATGTGCGCGAAGCGGTGGCCAGAACTCGTCAACGAGCAAGCCTGCCTTCCACCCGCTTTCAGTCCTTTCTCAAAGACGGCACCGTGCTGATAGAAACCCAAGGCGGCAAGGTTGGCCAGGTTAATGGATTGGCAGTAATGAGCGCAGGGCCGATCAAATTCGGCTTTCCCGCCAGAATTACCGCAGCCATTGGCCCTGGCAGCGCCGGCATTATCGATATCGAAGGCCGTGCCAGCATGTCCGGCTCTATCCATACCAAAGGCTTTCATATTCTTGGCGGGCTGCTGCGCCATCTGCTAAAAGCTGACCACCCCTTAGCCTTTACCGCATCGATTGCGTTTGAGCAAAGCTATGGCGGTATCGACGGCGACTCAGCCTCTGGTGCCGAAATTTGCTGTCTGCTATCGGCTCTGACCAACATTCCCTTAAGCCAGGAACTGGCCATGACCGGCGCCATCGATCAGCACGGTCGGGTCCAGGCGATTGGCGGGGTCAACGAGAAAATCGAAGGGTTTTTTGATATCTGCAACCACTTCGGCCTAACCGGCAACCAAGGCGTCATCATCCCGGCATCAAATGCAGGCGATTTGATGCTGCGCCAGGACATTGTCGACGCCGCTGCCCGAGGTAAATTTTCGGTTTATCCGGTCGCCCGAATTGAGCAGGCACTGGAGTTATTTACCGGCACCCCGGTAGGCCAATGGAACGGTAAGCAATATCCAGAAGATAGCCTGCTGGGTGTCGCCCGCAAGCAGGCCCGAGATTTCTGGGAAGAAACAGCCCGCGGCCCGCAGCCTGTGGAGGGCTGAAGGCCACCGATCATTTGACAGCGGGATTCATGGGTTCATTCCAGGCGCCCTCAAAAACCCGCTCGCTCAGTGGCTGACGGGTCCGCGGTGCACTGTCTTGATCCTTCCTATCCTGAGCCGAGCCATCGACCACGCCTGGGTGGCCAACGGCAATCATCGACATTGCGGAAAATCGGTCTGGAATACCAAAGGCGCGCTGAATCCCATTAGCGTCAAAACCGCCCATCTGATGCACCACCAAGCCATTGGCGACACCCTGCAGATGGAGGTTTTCTGCCGCAGCACCAGCATCGTATTGGCCCCAGCGGTTGGGTTTCTCGTTCCGAGTAAACTGACTGTCTGCCAAGACTAAAATTAAGATCGGCGCATTTCGGGCCCATTGCTGATTGCCCGACACCAAGGTATTCATGGCTAACTCCCACCGTTCCGGCTGGCGCTCCCTATCCCATAACAAAAAACGCCAAGGCTCGTCACCAAAACACGATGGCGCCCAGCGAGCAGCTTCTAACATGGATAGGATCAGTGCCCGATCCACTGGCCGCGGATCAATGGCTCGAGCGCTCCAACGATCGGCAATAATGGGATTGATCGCGTGATCGGCAGGGGCGGGACGTGCGCTCATTGTTGGTACTCCTTAAGTCATGGAACTGGCCAAAATGCCATTGTAACGAGGTATTTTCGGATCACAGTCTGAACTGTCCTCCATTGCAGATATTTACGGGCTTTATTCCCCACGCCTTGTCAATTACTGTAATCCCACCTTGCAAATTGCGGGTTGGCTCGCCATGATGCGCGGTTCTTGTGGGCACATACGGGATAAAAACTATGAAAAATCTATTACTTATTGCGCTGCTGGCGACCTTCCTAGCAGCCTGCGGTTCCGACGATGGCGACAGCATGGCGGATAAAGCTGCTGAAGCGGCCAAAGAAGCCGCTGGCGATGCGGCGGATAAAGCGGGCGAAATGGCCAGCGATGCCGCTGACAAAGCCGGCGAAATGGCTGGTGATGCCGCAGACAAAGCCGGCGAGATGGCTGGAAAAGCCGCAGACGCTGCCGGCGATGCCATGGGCGGTGCTTCAGCAATGGCCGGGGGCGCCGTGGACGGTGCCAAAGCGATGGCGGGTGATGCGGTAGATGGCGCTAAAGCCATGGCCGGTGATGCGGTAGACGGCGCTAAAGCCATGGCTGGTGACGCCGTTGATGGTGCAAAAGCCATGGCCGGTGACGCGGCAGGCGCGGCAATGGATAGCGCCAAAGAGATGGCCAGCGGCGCGATGAGCGACGCGGGCGATTCAATGAAAGAGGCGGCAATGGAGAAGGCTGAAGATGCAGCTGCCGGTGCTATGGACGGCGCCATGGACAAGGCTGCTGACGCTGCAGAGGATGTGACCGACGGCGGCAACTAAGCCCCTAGGTTCCTCTCGCAGTCAAAAAGGTCAGCTCGTTATCCGGGCTGGCCTTTTTCTTTGCCCGACGATTTTCCCCCATCGCATAACATCAGTAAGAACGCATATTCCATGGCCCGCTCTTCAAATTGGCGGTAACGGCCACTCACGCCGCTATGCCCGGCGTCCATCTCGGTATGCAGCAACAATAGGTTGTTGTTCGTCTTAAGATGGCGGAGTTTTGCCACCCATTTGGTGGGCTCCCAATACTGCACTTGAGAGTCGTGCAGCCCGGAGGTGACTAACAGATGGGGATACGCCTGGGCCTGGACATTGTCAAAGGGTGACCACTGGGCAATTTGCTGATATTCCGACTCCACGGCAGGATTACCCCACTCGTCGAATTCGCCAGTGGTCAGGGGAATTTCTTCATCGAGCATCGTGGTCAGAACATCGACAAACGGCACCTGGGCCACCACCCCTCGGTACATCTGCGGCGCCTGATTGATGACCGCGCCCATCAATAAGCCACCTGCCGATCCCCCCATAGCAAAAACCTTCTGGACGCTGCCGTAGCCAGCCTGGGTCAGGCCGTGGGTCACGTCCACAAAATCGTGGAAAGTGTTGGACTTTTGGGTTTTGCGGCCCCCGTGATACCAAGCCCTTCCCAGGTCCTCGCCGCCGCGGATATGGGCGATGGCAAATACCATGTCCCGATCCAGCAGACTTAAGCGGCTGGCGCTGAACTCCGGGTCCACACAGCTACCATAGGCGCCGTAACCATAGACCAAAATGGGTCGCTCATTCAGCGGCGGTCCGTCACGTCGGTAAACCAGTGAAACCGGCACATCCACACCATCACGTGCGCCAAAAGTCAGCCGTTCGCTGGCGTAATCACTTGCCCTAAAAACACCGCCAACACGGGCCCGTTTACGCAGCTCCGCGCCTCCCGTGCTCAAGTCCAAATCGTAAATCTCATAGGGCCGAGTCAGAGAAGATACGCCGAATCGCAGCGCCGGCTGATCCACACCGTTATCGTCCAAAAAGTAACAAGGGTGCTCTGAGGGATCTAGATCATTCAGTTTAACGGTCCAAGGATCACCGCCATCAATGGGAAGCACTCGCAGGGACGGCAGCCCACCGCGACGCTCAGCAACCACCAGATGATGGGCAAACAACTCCAAGTCGTCCACCAGCACAGAATCATCACCGACAATCACGCTGCGCCATTGCTTAAGGTCTGCGGACTGGCTCAAGGGTGCTTCAAACACCTCAAAGTTCTCGTGACGATGGTTGCTGGTAACAAAATAACGCCCGTCCCTATCGTCCACAGAATATTCATGGCGCTCAGCGCGGGGAGCAAACACCTTAAACGGCGACTCAGGTTGATCGGCTCGTATCCACCAGACCTCATCGCTTAATGTCGCGCCGTGATGGATATATATGGTCTGGAGAGAAGTGCCCCGATACACCGAGGTGTAATAACGGGAATCCAACTCCTCTCGGCACAGAACATCCTGGGTGCTGTCGGTACCTAGCTGATGACGCCAAACCTGATAAGGCAGCAGCGTGTCTGGGTGTTTGCGCACATAAAATAAAAACCGGCTATCCGCCGACCAAACAACCCCTCCAGAGATCCCCTCAATGCCTAAGGCTCGGCTCTGACCGCTGTCCAGGTCTATCAGATTGAGGCTGTATAAACGTCGGCCAACAGTGTCTTCGGTGATTGCAAGCCAACGATGATTATCACTGACGGACAAGCCGCCCAGTTCGTAGAATGCATGATCGTTGGCGCGAACATTGGCATCGAGGATGAGCGCTGCCCCTTGATCACCGACGATCCCACGACGTAAATATTGGGAGTACTCCTGATCGCCGTTGACTCGACTGAAGTACTCGTAATCGCCCATCCGATGGGGTACCGACTGGTCGTCGCGAATCACCCTTTCGACCATTTCCCGGTTGAGCTGGTGCCGAAGCTCAGCCACAGATGCTAGGCAGTAATCGGTATAGGCGTTTTCCTGCTGGAGGAGCTCTAAGATTTCGGCATTGGTCCGAGAATCATCCCTAAGCCAATGCCAGGGATCTTCGCGGGTAATGCCATGGGCCACATGTTGATGTGGCCGCTGAGCCGCCATTGGCGGCTCTTTGCGGATTTTCAACGAGCCGTTGTCGACTCAGGAACGATCTGACAGATCAACGAAATCCCGCGCGTCAAATCCGGTATAAACCTGTCGAGGTCGGCCGATCCGCGTATCCGGCGTATCGCACTGCTCCAACCACTGGGAGACCCAACCAACAGTCCGCGCAATGGCGAACATGACGGTAAACATATTGGTGGGAATGCCAAGCGCCTTGTAAATGATTCCGGAGTAGAAATCTACGTTCGGGTATAGCTTACGCTCAACAAAATAGTCGTCCTTCAGGGCAATGTCCTCCAGCTTCATCGCCAATTCCAGCAGCGGATCACTGATGCCCATTTTCTCCAGCACATCGTGGCAGGTCTTACGGATGATGGTGGCCCGGGGGTCAAAATTCTTATAAACCCGGTGACCGAAACCCATCAAACGGAAAGGGTCATTCTTGTCTTTGGCACGCTCCATGAACTTCGGCACATTTTCTACGCTACCGATTTCATTCAGCATACGCAGCACCGCTTCGTTGGCGCCGCCATGAGCAGGCCCCCAAAGCGCGCAACAGCCGGCTGCAACGCAGGCGTAAGGGTTTGCACCGGTACTGCCTGCCAATCTCACCGTTGAGGTGCTGGCATTTTGTTCGTGGTCTGCGTGCAAGATAAACAGCAGGTCCAGCGCATTGGCGGCCACCGGATCAACCTCATAGGGCTCCGCTGGCACTGAATGCATCATGTGCAACAGTCGGGACGCGTAACCCAAAGCATTGCTGGGATAGGCATAAGGCCAACCAATGGAGTGCCGATAACACGCGGCAGCAACCGTCGGCATTTTGGCGATCATGCGAACCGCTGCCAACCGACGATGCTGGGGGTTTTCCATGTCCAGGGAGTCGTGATAGAAGGCCGACATCGACGCCACAATCCCCATCATCATGGCCATGGGATGTGCGTCATAGTTGAATCCTTGAATAAACTGCTTCATGGATTCATGAATCATCGTGTGATAGCGGATTTCCTGGCGAAAATCCTCCAACTCACCGGTATTTGGCAGCTCGCCGTTCAGCAGCAGGTAGGAGACCTCGGTAAAGGAGCTCTTTTGCGCCAGTTGCTCAATCGGATAACCCCGATACAGCAAAATGCCTTCGTCGCCATCAATGTAGGTGACTGAGCTGCGACAGGCCGCGGTGGCGCCAAATCCGGAGTCGTACGTGAAGTACCCCAATGCACCGGGGAGTTTTTTCACGTCAACAGTTGGCAAACCTGCGGTTCCGCTGATCACAGGCAGTTCCACCGTCGAACCCGTGCTTGGGTCGGTCATAATCAGTTTGTCAGCTGGCACTTTCAACTCCTGGATCGGGATTTTCGGGGCGCAAAGGATACCACAGGTGTAAGGCGTCAGCCCGTACCCTTGGCAATTTTGAGAGTCAATACGACCCACACTGCGGGATGCAGCACAGGTCCATCAGGAACAAGTAAAGGTTCGGAATACACCCGTGGTAAGGGTTTCCGAAACCGTCGCGATGGGGTTTTTAGCCCTTGCCGCGGCGAAAACGCTTCTTGAACTTGTCCACTCGACCACCGCTGTCCATGATCTTATGCTTACCCGTGTAAAACGGATGAGATTCACTGGAGATTTCCACCTTAACCAGCGGGTACTCTTTGCCGTCTTCCCAGGTGATCGTGTCTTTTGTCGACATCGTGGATCGAGTCAAGAAAGAAAAATCACAGGAAATATCCTGAAAAACCACTTCGCGGTAATTTGGGTGAGTGTCTTGTTTCATAGCGTGTTGATGCTCTGGGGCTGCAGCCCTTGCGTAACGAAGCCGGGCAGTCTATCGCGACTTTTGCTTCGCAGCAAGCGGTACAATACCACCATGAAGAAAACCACCAACCTCTCGCTGTGGCTTTTGCCTTGGCTCATTCTTGTAACCGTCATTGGGGCACGCAGTGCCCTGCCCGTGGACGATTTCAGGGCTCGATTCATGGGCGAACTGGGACCTATTGAACTGGGAACGGTGGTCTTTCTTGCCATCGCTATCGGTGTTGGGGTGACGCTGTTACTGCGATCGAGCCATTCCGGCTTGCAAAAGAGTTGGTATCTGCTGGTTGTATTGGGTTGTGTGTATTTTGCCGGTGAAGAAATGAGCTGGGGTCAGCACTTAGCGGGCTGGTCGACACCGGATGCCATCGCCGAACTTAACGATCAGCAGGAAACCAATCTGCACAACATGAGCAGCTGGCTGGATCAAAAACCCCGATTGGCGCTGGAGCTTTGGATCGTATTTAGCGCGTTACTAGCCACGTATCGTTGGTTGGTAGGACGCAACAACCCCTTGGGCGAACCATGGCAGTGGGCGTTACCAGGCCTTGCCTGCGCTTCAGCGGGCATAGCGGTGTTGCTTAGCCGACTGCCAGAGCGTTTGGCGGATCTTGCGCCGTCACTGGCGGCAGCGCCGTTTGATATTCGCCTGGCTGAAGTGCAAGAACTGCTGATCGGCGTTCATCTACTGAGCTATCTTTGGTTTGCCGACAACCCCAACCAGCGCTAAATCACAGGAGCCTGGGATCAGTATTGGAAGCAGAATGGACGCTAACTCTCTCTGTCCACGGATAACACCTGTCCCATATCTGCCAGCACAACCACCGGCCGGCAACAAATCTCGCAGTCTATGACCAACTCGTCGCGAGTTGCCTGAGGCTCCAGAAACACTGTAAACGGCTCCCAGCAATAGGGACATTGAATGCCGCTTTCAGCCCATTGATCACTCATCGTTGAGAAATAGCGCTTGTAGATCGTTGAGATAACGAAACCCTAGATCAGTGGGAGTTAGATCGTCGCCGTCTTGACTCAGCAGCTTTTTCTCCAGGGCTTCGCTCAGCCCTGGCTCCAGCTCAGACCGGTCAAGACCTGTCCGATGGTCGAAATCCGCGAGGGAAAAGCCTTCCCTGAGACGCAATGCGCCAAGCATAAACTCGAAGACCAGGTCGGATGACGACAGGGTCCGGCACTCCACGGTTTTTCCCGCAGAATTAAGATACTGCTTTGGGTGGCGTTGCTTTATCGTTCGCTCCACCACACCTTTTGCCCCATTGGTGATTTTCCCGTGGGCGCCGGCGCCCACACCTAAATAATCGCCAAAACGCCAGTAATTAAGGTTGTGCTGACTGGCCAACCCGCTCCTGGCAAATGCCGACACCTCGTATTGCTGATAACCCGCCTCTGCCAGCAGCTCATGGGCTAGGCTCTGCATCTCCCAGGCCAAATCATCGTCGGGCATTTGAGGCGGTGGTCGATGATGGAACGCAGTGTTGGGCTCCAAGGTGAGCTGGTAATGGGATATGTGATCTGGCGCCAGTGCGATCGCCTGATTCAGATCCGCGCGCATTTCGGCTAAATCCTGGGTCGGCAAGGCGTACATCAAATCCAGGTTAATGCTGTCAAAACCCGCTTTCCCGGCCTGCTCCATCGCCTGCAACGCAGTTGAACCATCATGCACTCGACCCAGTTGACTCAGCGAGTGATCGGAAAAGCTCTGGACCCCCAGCGAAAGGCGGTTAACCCCTGCTTGCCGGTAGTCGGCCAACGGGCCCGATTCCAACGCCCCCGGATTGGCTTCCATGGTGATCTCCGCCCCAGGACGCAACGGGATGCGGGCGGCCACCGCACTTAACAAGCGGCCAATGGCTGCTGGCGGAAATAAACTGGGGGTGCCACCGCCGATAAAAATGCTGCTTAAGGTTCGGCCCCACACCATCGGTAAATCGGCCTCAAGGTCGGCCAACAGAGCGTCAACGTAGCTGTCCACTGGCGCTGCCGTGCGCAACTCATGGGAGTTAAAATCGCAATAGGGACATTTCTTTACGCACCAGGGAAGGTGCAGATAGAGGCTCAGCGGCGGCGACGCGGTGATCATTGTTAGATCCGGGCGGCGTCCTTGCCGCTGAGCGCAGCCAATAAGGCGTCAATGGCCTGGCCTCTGTGGCTAATTCGGTTCTTTTGCGCCCCATCAAGTTCAGCGCTGGTGGTGTCACCGCCATCAATGACAAACAATGGGTCGTAACCAAATCCGCCCTCGCCCTTCGTTTGCTGAGCGATGGTGCCGGCCCAGGTGGCCTGCACCACCACCGGCAATGGATCATCGGCGCTGCGCATCAGAACCAGCGCGCAGCAAAATTCGGCCCGCCGGTCGTCACAGTCCGCCAAAGCCTGCAACAGCTTTTGATTGTTCTGAGCGTCGGTCGCTGTGGCTCCGGCATAGCGGGCAGAATAAACGCCAGGCGCGCCACCAAGGGCCGGCACCCGCAGGCCTGAATCATCCGCCAACGCAGGCAGGCCGCTAGCGTGGCAGGCAGCCTTGGCCTTCAAAATGGCGTTTTCCACGAAGGTGGTGCCGGTTTCTTCCACCCCATCCAGGGAAAAATCGCTTTGCGGCTTAAATCGAATATCCAACGCAGAAAAGCGCTGATTAAACTCTTTCAGCTTGCCCGGATTGCCCGTTGCCAAAACCCAGGTTTGGCCGCCGCTGTGCGCTGCACCCATCTTATTCGGCCAGTGCCGCCCGCTGCAGCTCAATCAGGCGACTGATGCCCTGTTGACCCAAATCCAGCATGGCATCGAGCTCGTCCCGACGAAACGCATGACCCTCTGCCGTACCTTGGATCTCAACAAAAGCCCCCGCGTCATTCATCACCAGATTTAAGTCCGTTTCCGCATTGGAGTCTTCCGGATAATCCAAATCTAGCACCGGGGTATTGTTGTAAATTCCCACTGAGACCGCAGCAATTGCGCCGTGCACCGGGTCGGTCTTGAGCTGTTTGCGCTTCATTAACAGCTGACAGGCATCCACTAACGCCACATAGGCACCGGTAATCGACGCGGTGCGAGTACCACCATCGGCCTGCAGCACGTCACAATCTAAGGTGATTGTGCGCTCGCCCAATGCTGCCAAGTCAACCACGGCGCGCAAAGACCGGCCAATAAGGCGTTGTATCTCCAAGGTTCTTCCACCCTGTTTGCCCCGCGCGGCCTCCCGGCCGGAACGGGTGCCCGTGGCCCTGGGCAACATGCCGTACTCCGCGGTCACCCAGCCACGTCCCTTGCCGCGCAAAAACGGTGGCACCCGTTCTTCCACCGAGGCGGTGCAAAGAACCCGAGTATCACCGGTGCTAACCAACACTGCGCCCTCAGCATGTTTGGTGAAATGACGCTGCAAAGATACTGCGCGAAGTTCATCAGGGGCCCGACCGCTGGGCCTGATGGTGGTGAGTTTGTCGTTCATGGAAATGATTAGCCTGTGATTGGTGGTTTGATAAAGCCGACCGTAAGTTTACCATTGGCGTTTTGGCGCAGTGAAAATAACCATGTACAGCATGACCGCGTTTGCCGCCGGGAGCGAGGATACGCCATGGGGCCACCTGTCGCTGGAATTGCGCAGCCTTAACCATCGCTACCTAGAATTGTTTATTCGTCTGCCGGAAGAACTTCGCAGCCTGGAGTCGGGCATCCGCGAAACCCTAGGGGAACATCTTAGCCGGGGCAAAGTGGATGTCTCCCTGCGTTTTAAACGGGGCACCGATGCCGCCGGCAGCTCCATGCAACTCAATACCGAGCTACTGGAGGACCTTTCCCAATTAGCGGCTCGCGCCCGCAGCCAGGTTCCAGAAACGCCCCGCGCCACTGATCTTGAGTTCTTGCGCTGGCCCGGAATGGTCCGAGAGCCCAGCCCGGACATAGGTGCCCTTGGTGACTGTGCCAAACAACTTGTAGAGTCAGTGCTTGCCGACCTTAAGTCCATCCGGGAACGAGAAGGCTTGCGGCTATCAGGATTGCTGCGGGA
>CAZLJY010000099.1:0-16623 GCA_964559945.1 uncultured Gammaproteobacteria bacterium
TTGATGCCGGCTACAGCCATGGCGCCGGCGGGTTCAACCAGCGAGCGGGTATCTTCAAAAATGTCACGGATGGCGGCGCAAATTTCATCGGCATTGACGGTGACCACCTCGTCTACCAATTCTCGGGCCAGCGCGAAAGTGTGATCACCCACCCGCCGGACCGCGGCACCGTCAGCGAAAATACCAACCCGGTCCAGGGTCACGGGCCGACCGGCCGCCAACGCCGCTTTGAGGCAGGCGGCATCTTCGGGTTCCACCGCAATAATTTTGGTGTTTGGGCTTAATGCACGAATGACCGCGCCCGCGCCCGCCAACAGCCCGCCGCCACCCACTGGAATAAACACCAACGCTGGCGCCGCGGATATCTGGTTGAGTAATTCAACACCAATGGTGCCCTGGCCAGCGATCACGTCAGGGTCATCAAAGGGGTGCACAAAGGGGCGTTGCTGTTGCTCGGAAATACTGACAGCGTGGCTATAGGCGTCATCGTAAGTGTCACCTACCAGGTGGACCTGCGCACCCAGTTGGCGCACCGCATCCACTTTGATGCTGGGAGTGGTCACTGGCATCACAATATCTGCCTGAAGATTCAGCTTGTCGGCGGCCCGAGCAACCCCTTGAGCGTGGTTGCCAGCGGACGCGGCGACCACGCCAGTGGTCAGCCCCTGCTCGTGAACGAGCTTGTGCATGCAGGCATAGGCGCCGCGAACTTTGAACGAAAAGCTGGGCTGCAGGTCCTCGCGCTTGAGCCAGATTTGTTGTCCTAGGCGGCGGGATAGATTGTCAGCGCTGTCTAGCGGCGTGCGCCTGGCAACGTCATAAACTGGCGCGGCAATTGAACGACGCAGGCAATCCATCAGCAGCTCAGACATGCACTAAACTCCACGGCTCCGATCGCCAACTATCCAAGTTGTGCCACTACCGCTTTTGCCACTTCCCGGGTGCCTAGATTGCCGCCGATGTCTGCGGTGGTTTGGGATTGGGATATGCAGCGGCTGATAGCGCCGCGCAACGCCTTAGCAAGATCCGGCCGGCTCGCATCGCGCTCCAACCAAAGGGCAGCGCTGAGCATTGTGCCCATAGGGTTGGCTTTGTTTTGTCCGGCAATATCCGGCGCAGATCCGTGAATGGGTTCATAGAGGCCCGGTCCCGAAGCGGACAGGGATGCTGAGGGCAGTACGCCCAATGATCCGGCCACAGCTGCGGTTTCATCGGTCAAAATATCGCCAAACATATTCTCCGTGACCATGACATCGAAAAAGGCTGGTCGGGTGACCAGGGTCATGGCGGCGGCATCCACTAGCATGGTGTCGAAAGTGAGGTCGGCGTAATCCTGTTCAATGATCGCCGTAGTAACGGCTCGCCAAAGGCGGGAAGTGGCCAATACGTTTGCCTTGTCGACCAGGGTTAAGTGCCCCCGACGCTGCCGAGCCAGGTCGCCAGCCAAACGCACCACCCGTTCAATTTCATCTTTGTGGTAAGTGCATAGGTCAGATGCTTCGGTATCGCCTTCACTTTTCTTGCCAAAGTAGATTCCGCCGGTCAGCTCTCGAACCACTAGCAGGTCCACCCCTTCCAGTCGCTCGGGTTTCAGCGGGCTTGCGTCAGCAAGAGCCGGCTCCATTCGAGTGGGTCTGAGGTTAGCGAACACTTCCATCCCCTGACGCAGGCGCAGTAAACCTTGTTCAGGTCGCACGCTAGCAGCCGGGTCGTCCCATTTTGGCCCGCCCACCGCACCCAGCAACACGCCGGCACTATTGATACAGGCATCCAGCGTTGTTTTGGGCAATGGATCGCCGGTGGCGTCAATAGCAGCCCCACCAATCAGATGACTGGTGATGCTAAGCTCAAGATCCGACCGGCCCGCTAGGTGTTGGACAACCTCAACGGTGGCATCAACCACCTCAGGACCAATGCCGTCTCCCGGCAGTGTCACCAATTGATGGGTCATTGACGGGCCGCCTCGAAGCGACTGATTGCGCTGTCGTTGTCCAGCAGAAAACCCAAGGCATCAAGACCGTTGAGAAAGCAGTGCTGGGCAAATCCATCCAGCGGGAATGTTTCGTTATGAGGACCTGCTTTGATGGAGCAATCGTTAACATCGATATCCACCTTTGCGCCGGGATTTTCAAGCAGCCACTGATGCAATGGCTCGGAAACTACCACCGGTAGTAGTCCACATTTTTGCGCGTTTGAGGTGAAAATGTCCGCCAACCGACTGGATATAACAGCTTTAAAGCCAAAGTCGCGGATGGCCCAAGGTGCGTGCTCCCGGGATGATCCGCAACCAAAGTTGCGCCCACCCACCAGCATCTCAGCGGTTTTTGCCTCAGGTTGGTTGAGAACGAAGTCCTCTCTGGCCTGGTCTTGGTCGTCAAAACGCCAGTCTCTAAACAAGGCGTCGCCAAATCCTTTGGATGAGGTGGTAGTAAGGAACCGTCCGGGAATAATTTGGTCGGTGTCTACGTTGTCCTCAGGGATTACAACGGTGGTCCCCGATAAAGTAGTAATTTTTTGCATCAGGCGGCCTTCGGTTGGGTTGTGCGAGGATCGGCGACGCAGCCGGCAACAGCGGCCGCAGCAGCAGCTGCGGGACTGGCCAACAAGGTGCGCGAACCGGGCCCTTGGCGGCCCTCAAAGTTACGGTTGCTGGTGCTTACTGCCAATGCACCTTCCGGCACGATATCGCCGTTCATGGATAAACACATGGAGCAACCAGGAAGACGCCATTGGGCGCCGGCGTCAATAAAGACCTGATGCAAACCCTCGGCTTCCGCTTGTCTGAATACCTGCTCTGAACCCGGAACCACCAGCATAGTGACATCCGGATGCACTTTACGGCCTCTCAATTGGTCCGCCGCCGCGTGCAGATCGCTCATGCGAGAGTTGGTGCAGCTGCCAATAAAGACCACGTCTACCTTTGTGCCGAGCATGGATTGGCCGGCGGTTAGACCCATGTATTCCAGCGCTTTTACCTCAGAGGCATCAGCAGGCTCTGGAATGGCCTCGGTAATGGGAACCACCATGCCTGGGTGGGTGCCGTAGGAGATGGTGGGGGCAATGTCTGCGGCATTGAGTTCCACTTCTTTATCGAAGTTGGCACCTGGATCGCTACGCAGGGCTTTCCACCCTTCAACCGCGGCGTCGAAGGCCTCGCCCTGAGGGCTCATGGGTCGTCCTCGAAGGTAGTCAAAGGTGGTCTGATCCGGGGCAATCATGCCGGCTCTTGCACCGGCTTCAATGCTCATGTTGCAGACGGTCATGCGTTGTTCCATATTCAGCCCGGCAAAGGTGCTACCGGCGTACTCAATCACATGCCCGGTGCCGCCGCTGACCCCAATCTCGCCAATAATGTGCAAGATCAGGTCTTTGGCGGTCACGCCTGCGCCCAGTTCACCATTGACGGTAATGCGCATGGATTTGGGTTTGCGCTGCAGCACACATTGGGTTGCCAATACATGACCCACCTCTGTCGCGCCGACACCGAATGCTAAGGCGCCAAAGGCTCCGTGGGTGCTGGTATGACTATCGCCACAGACAATGGTTTTTCCGGGGCTAGTTGCACCTAATTCCGGGCCAATCACATGCACGATGCCGCGATAGTCGCTATCCCAGTCGTGCAAGGTGATGCCAAAGTCCTCGCAATTTTGGCGCAATGTGGCGACCTGAGTACGAGCCTGTTCAGTCACGTAAGGTCGCTTGCCATTGAGTGCCGGCAGGGTTGGAGTGGAATGATCAATAGTAGCCAGTGTTCGATCAGGGCAACGAACCTTAAGGCCTCGTTCACGCAGAACGTCAAACCCTTGGGGTGAGGTCACCTCATGGGTTAGATGGAGGTCGATGTAAAGGATTGCCGGTTTTTCCGGTGATTCCGGTGCCACCTCGTGGGCGGACCAGATTTTTTCAAACAGAGACTGCGGGCTGGCCATGAACGGCGGACTCCTTATTGGGCAAAGTTTCCAGCCAGCCATGCTGGTCTGGGGTTTGGCCACTGAATAGGCCGAAAAACAGATCTTGCAAACGCTTGGTAATGGGACCGCGGCCCTCGCTGCGAACGGCGATGCGGTCAACCGAGCGCACCGGGGTGATTTCTGCTGCAGTACCGGTGAAGAAAATTTCGTCTGCCAGGTAAAGGATTTCCCTGGGCATATCCTGCTCTATCACCTCAATTCCTTCCGCAGCCGCGAGCTGAAAAACGGTGTCGCGGGTGATGCCATACAAAATAGAGGCGCCGGCCGGTGGGGTATAGATTTTCCCATCGCGCACGATAAATAGGTTTTCACCCGAGCCTTCGCTGAGCATGCCGCTGGTGCTAAGGGCAATGCCTTCGCTAAAGCCTAAACGATGGGCCTCCTCGGCGATTAGCTGGCCGGACAGATAGTTGCCGCCAGCCTTGGCCATGGCAGGGAGTGTATTTGGCGCATACCGTTGCCAGCTGGACATACAGACATCTACGCCGTTGGCCATCGCCTCATCACCCAGATAAGCGCCCCATTTTACCGCTGCCACAGCAACCTCTACAGGGGTGTCCGGTGTTGGTGCGACGCCGAGCGTCCCGGCGCCACGAAAGACGATAGGCCGGATGTAGGCTGATGGTAGCTCGTTGGATTGGACCAACTGGCCGCAGGCAGTCAGCAAAGTGTCCACATCAAAGGGCACATCCATGCGGTAAATTCTGGCTGAATCATGGAGCCGTTTGAGGTGGTCGGTGATGCGAAACCCGCGCGGGCCGTCAGGTGTCTCATAGACCCGGATGCCCTCAAATACACTGGATCCGTAGTGCAGGGCGTGAGTCATTACATGAACCTGCGCATCGGCCCAGGGCATCATCGTGCCATTGAACCAGATGAATGGTGGGGGTGTCATTTTCGGCATTAATATTTCCTGGTCGACATACGGGTCGATGTTCGGGTCGAAATAATGATCGACAATCTACGATTTATAGAGGCCTGGTTTGCCGCTTAGACCGAGTTTCGGGCCGGCGCATCGGCGCTGGGCGTGGTGTCGCGGTTGACCTGACGGCTGGCGGCATTAATGATCTCCAGCAAGGCCTGGGTGGATGCCGCAATAATATCAGTACTGACGCCGGTTCCCTTAAGTTCTGTTGCGCCCCATTGGGCTCTAACCTCGGCTTCACCTTGAGCATCTTCACCCTGAGTGACACTGCGCACGGCCAGGCCACTCACTCGCAGGGCCAGACCGGTTGCCCGAATCATGGCTTTAAAGGCGGCATCCAGCGGCCCATCGCCATCACTATCTTGGCTGTGAACCTCGCCCGACTCATGGGTCAGCGCCACGCTAGCGGTGGCGGGTTGATCACCGCTCCCGCTCACAACCTTAAGGTCACTGAGCTGCCAGGGGCCGCTGCGGGCGGCTTGGCCGGTAACCAGGGCTTCAAGATCGGCGTCGTAAATGGTTTTTTTGCGATCAGCCAACGATTTGAAATCCTTGAAGACTCGGGCCATGTCAACGTTCTGAGTATCAAAACCCAGCGCCGCGATGCGGTCAGATACGGCGTGTCGCCCGCTGTGTTTGCCAAGAACCAGATCAGACTTATTTACTCCGACATCCTCCGGTTTCATTATTTCGTAGGTTTCCGCGTGCTCCAAGATGCCGTGTTGGTGAATGCCCGCTTCATGGGCAAAGGCGTTGTCACCAACGATCGCTTTGTTGCGGGCAACGAATGTCCCGGTGATACCTGCGAGCAACCGGCTGGCCGGGTGCAGTTTGCGGGTATCAATGTTGGTTTGTCGTCCGTAGTGGTCACTGCGGGTGCGCAGCGCCATGACGATTTCTTCCAGCGAGGCGTTACCGGCACGTTCGCCGATACCGTTAATGGTGCATTCAATCTGGCCCGCACCGGCCTCTACCGCGGCTAGTGAGTTCGCTACGGCCATCCCCAAGTCGTTATGACAATGAGTGCTGATGATTGCCTGCTCAATGTTGGGCACCTGCTGGCGCAGATTGGTGATCAAGCGGGCCATTTCGCCTGGGGTGGTGTAACCCACGGTATCAGGAATATTGACAGTCTTGGCGCCGGCCCCGATCACCGCTTCAATCACCTCTGCCAAGTATTCGGGCTCAGTGCGAATGGCATCTTCGGCGGAAAATTCCACGTCGTCGGTTAGCTCGAGGGCCATTTTTACGCCACCAATCGCCTGGGCTAAGACCTGTTCGCGGTTAAGCTTTAGTTTGTACTCGCGATGGATGGGGCTGGTGGCGATAAACACGTGCAGACGTTTTTTTGCGGCCGGTTCCAATGCTCTCGCACTGGCTTCAATGTCGCCAGGATTACACCGGGCGAGTGAGCAAATGGTGGGGCCCTCAATTTCCCGCGCGATGGTGTTGATGCAATCGAAATCGCCGTCGGATGCCGCGGCAAACCCAGCCTCAATGATGTCCACTCGCAGCGCGGCAAGCATCTGAGCCATTCGCAGCTTTTGTCGTTGAGTCATGGAAAACCCTGGACTTTGTTCGCCATCGCGCAGCGTCGTATCGAATATTCGGACGTCGTTGGTACTCATGATGCAACTGCCTCACTGGTGGTGTGATGTTGAAGCGCAGTACTGCGCGATTGTAATGAATGATTCATGGTCCGTCTCCAGCAAAAAAAAAGCCCCGCTGCTGGCGGGGCTTTTTGATATTCAGTGTGTTTCTTTGCTCAAAAAGCCCCAGTACCGCTGCGCACGATAAGAAGCAGGACAAGCACCACCGCAACACCAACAATGAGCGCTGGGCTCAGGGCGTTGTTGTCACGTTGCGTTGCAGCCTTGACCAATACTCGTGGCTTTTGCGTCCGCTGGGTCGGTCTGTTTTTGATGCGTTGCTTCATAATAGTGATCGTGAGAGATGACACGCTCGGTGTCAACCCCATTTTGGTAAATTCCTGACGATGTTAAGCATTGGGGGATCTGAGTAGGAAAAATTGCCGCTTATTGAACCCATTTAGCGGCTAACAGTCTTTCAGCGCTTTGACGAGCAAATCCCGCTCAAGTGTGGCGGTGGCGCGGTCAGGGAACTTCAGCAGAAGCTTAGCGTTGCCATCAAGTTGGATATTAAATTGCGCACCCTCGCCATTTTTCGCTTCGAAAACTCGCGTGAGATGGACAATCCTGTCCAGCACCACAACGTAACCTTTAATTTCATGAATATTGGCCACTGGGTATCCTTAAGTAGTGTCGCCCCATCATGGGACGGTGTTTTGTTGATCGTTGGGCCTGCTGAACGTTTACTAGTTTGCAGGACAGCGCGATTTTACTGGCAGATTTTACTGGCAGATGGGACCCGGTTGCCCGACGTTTTATTGCGTAACGCCAAACCAGCGTTGTCGTTTGTCCCATTTTAGTTGGGGCGCTGCTGGCATTGGGCCAGCCATTCGCTGTATTGATATCCTAACAGCCTAGCCGATCACCAGAAAATGATGTCATTGAGGGAACTCTGAGCCATAGGTTTACAGTAGGATTTATCGATCTGTTTGAAGATAGGGAAAAAATCCAATTTTTCGTTCAGGCTCAATTCACGTAGGAGTTATATACTGGCCGGGTTAAAAAGCGGGAGACCGAACCATGATCCGATATAAAGCCCTCGTTCTGATGGCCTCGATGCTGCTGCTGAGCAGCTGCGCCACCTATCAAGACGATTATGATGACTACGACGATTATGGTTACGGCGATAGCTATGGTTACGACGATAGCTATGTTGTTGATGAAGTCGTCTACGGCGGTCACAGCTATGGCGGCAATAGTTATGGTGGTGGCTACGCCCATGACCCTTACTGGCGCAGTAGCGCTTTTAGCCTGTTTTACAATGACTTTCCTAGTTATTACGTATGGTCGCCTTACCGGAGCAGCTATCCCGGTTTTGGTCGGAACTTTGGCTTCGGCCGCAACGTTGGGTTTGGCAACTCATTTATTGGCGGACGCCGTTTCGACCATTTCGGGTTCGGCCACCACACGGCATTTTTTGGCTATACCTACCGACCACGGTTTAGCTATTTCGGATTTTACAGCCCGCGCTTTTACAGCCCTACTTATTATCGTGACTACGACCGTCGCGATCGACGATTTGTCGTTCGAACCCAGCGGCCACCGTCGGCATTCAATGAAGCACGACGACTGACCCGTAATACCCGCCCGGGTGTTTTTGCCCAGCGCCGTCAGGCGCCAATAAAAACTGAAGGTCGGGCAAACGCTGGCAATAGCCGCACCGTGAGTAATTCGCGCGCCAGCGCGCCAACGGTGGGTCGTCGCTCTACCGCTCAAACCGCCAGCCGGGTCAACAACGGAAGATCGACATCGTCGTTCACTCGCTCCACTGGTCGGTCAGGGACTCTTACGCCGGCAACACGTAGCGGGTCGACTTCACGGCGAACGCCGGCAGTCAATAGCAATCGCACGCCGGCCGCGACCTCAGCCAGTCGTTCGCGAACTGGCAACACCCGAGTGCTGCGACCCACTACACGAGTCAGCCCGCGCCCGGTGAATGCTAGCAATGGGCGAACCAGCAGCACGGGACGACCGGTAAAGCTGGAGCAAAATGGTCGGGCATTGGTTACGCGACCAACCACCAATCGACAAACCGGGGTTGCTACCCAGCAAAGTCGCAGTCGTTCAGCGACCAGTTCGACGAGGCGGACAGTCAATCGGCCAGTTAGCCAACCCGTCAATCGACCCGTCAAACGGGATAGCCGGCGAGTAACAAATCGCAGCGCCGCAACCCGGCCAACGGCAACTTCACAGACGCGAAGTCAGGGCCAGAGTCGGAACCGGAACCAGAGTCAGTCTCGCGGCCAAAGCCGCAGCCAGTCTCGCAACCAAAGCCAAAGCCGCAGCCAAAGCCGCAGCCAGAATCGGAGCCAATCTCGCAACCAGAGTCGGAGCCAACCTCGAGCCGCTGCCAAGACGCCCGCGCGCTCATCTGCCCAAAAGTCTACTGCTCAGACCAAACGAAAAGCGGCTACAAAAACTCGCTCCAAGGCGAGCAGCAGAAAATCTCGCGGTCGGGATAACAATTGATAGGGTTTCAATACCCTTAGGGTTGAACCCCGAGGGTGCTTAAAGACAGTCTCCCCACCCGGTTATCCGGGCGGGGAGGTGCCTTTGAGGGAGGAAGAAACGCAGATTCAGCGTTCCAGCAGTTCCAGTTCCTCACGCAACTCCGACTTTCTTGTCTTGAGCGCATCCGCATCTGGTTTGCCGCTGGGCATCCGTTCCAGTTTCAGTTCAACTTCACCCAGTTCGACCATCAGGTCGTGTAGCGTGGCGACGCGCTGGGTGGGGCTGCCTGATTGACTCACGGCTTACATCCTGTATTGCTGGTTGTCTGGATCTACAGTCATAAGCAAAGCAAAGGCTATGCCAACGCCGGCCATCCCGTCAGCCGACGGTTTTAGCCATCGGAAATTTACCGTACGTCTTTAGAAATTGGGCGGAAGTGACGTACTACGTCAGAATTTGCCCTTTCACATCGGGCCACAGAGGACTTAAGACGGGGTAGATTTGCGGTGCCTTTGGCCGCCGCGGGGTTTGGCCAGTTTCTGGCCGCCATTGACGAATCGAAACGGCAGCGATTGGGTCCGACCCCAACTGTCTGCCCGATACACCGCAAAATGTAGATGGGGGGTCGTGGTATGGCCAGTGTTACCAGATAGCGCGATGAGCTGACCTCGTTCCACCAGTTGGCCAATCTCGACCAACACACCGTCTTGTTTCAAATGGTAGTACTCACCGGTGGTGCCATCATCGTGCAGAATCACCACAAAGTTGGCGAATTTTGCACACTCCTGATCCCAGCAACCCCGATTGTGTTGTTCCCGCAGGTCAACCACTGTGCCGCCTCTCGCGGCCATTATCTGACTACCGACCGGCATCCCGAAATCTACTGCGTATCGCTCTCTGCCAGTGTGGGAAAACCGAGACCCGAATCCTTGCAGGATGCGCCAGCTTTGGCCTTCCCCATAGGGCAGGGCGTACTCGAAGTCTTTTTCATGATGCGGTTTCAGTTGACCTACGGCGTAGTCGTACCAATATTGATAGCGATAGCGCTTGTTGGGGTTTCGTCGACGATAACTGGCGATTTTGACCCGCTCCGACCCGCCCACCTCAAGGGTCACGCTGCGTTTTGGTCCTTTTAGATTGGTGACCTCTGCCCTGAAGCTCAAGGCGATTGGCCAGGGTTTAAGGTTGGTGGCGAAGAACTCCAGCTGATCGCTATCGCTGATGGCCTCCACGCACACCCATTGCTCAAAGCAAGACTGATCGGCCAGCGAACAACTGACCCATAGAAATGCCAAAAATAGGATCTGGCGAAATTGTCTGTGGCTGATAGGATGCACCGCCCCTTTAAGACATCGTTGAGTTCGTGAAGTTTCAGCTGAACCCCCAACAACAGGCAGCCGTTTCTTGCTGTGATCAACCGTTATTGGTTCTGGCGGGCGCTGGCAGTGGGAAAACCGGCGTTATTACTCAGAAGGTGGTGCACTTGGTGCGTGCGCAGGCCATGTTGCCAGAAAAAATTGCGGCCATTACCTTCACCCGCAAAGCCGCTCGCGAAATGCGCCAGCGTATTACCGCTATCTTGGGCGACGACGCAAAGGGGGTTTGGATTTCCACCTTTCACGCCTTGGGGTTGCGCATCCTGCGGGAGGAGTGTTCGCGCCTGGGTTATAGACCGGGCTTCAGTATTTTTGACCCTCAAGACACCCAGGGCATGTTGAGAGAGATCTTGCCCGATGGCTCGAGCAAGGAAGATATTGAACGGGTGCGTTGGCAAATCAGCGCCTGGAAAAACGACGGGCTAGGACCGGAAACGGCCCCTGGCGAACCCACAACCCTTGAGTATTTTGCGCTATATCAGCAGCGATTAGCTCATTACAACGCGTTTGATTTTGATGATTTGGTGTCCCGACCAGGCGCCTTGTTGGAAACCGATCCGGAGTGCCGAGAGCGCTGGCAGTGGCAGTTCAGGCATGTGCTAGTGGATGAATGCCAGGATACTAACGCTTGTCAGTATCGTTTGCTCAAGGCGCTCACCGGCCCACGCACCGGGTTGACGGCAGTGGGGGATGACGACCAATCGATCTACGGCTGGCGCGGTGCGCGGCCGGATAACCTAGATCAACTGGGGCAGGACTTTGAGGGCCTTGAAGTGATCAAGCTGGAGCAGAACTATCGCTCCAGTGGGACCATATTGAAGGCCGCAAACGCCCTGATTGCGAACAACCCCCACACACTGGATAAAGCCCTTTGGAGTGACTTGGGTGAGGGTGATCTCATTGCGTTGCGACCCTGCAGTGATCCTGCGGATGAGGCTGACCAGGTGGTCGCCGCCATCTTGCAGCGGAAATTCACCTTGAAGGCGCAGCCGGGTGATTTCGCCATTTTGTATCGCTCCAACCACCAGGCAAGGGCGCTGGAGCAGGCCCTTCGAGGTCACCGCTTACCCTATCGGGTGTCCGGTGGGCCGTCTTGGTTTGAGCGCAGCGAAATTAAAGACCTCATTTGTTACCTGCGGTTATTAGCTAACCCAAGTGATGATGCTGCTTTCCTGCGCATCGTGAACCGGCCTCGGCGGGAAATTGGGGCCAGTTCAGTGGACAAGATTGCGACAATTGCCGCGCGCAGGAACTGCCCGCTGCTGGCCGCTGCAGCCAATTTGCCCATGACCGTCAATGGGCGAAGCGCTGCGCGTATTGAGCAGTTTGTCGACTGGATCAATGGGCTGCGTCAGGCGGAGGTAACGCCGGCGCAGTTAATCTCCCAGATCGTCGAACACACAGGGTACCGAGATTTTGTCGCGAGAGAGGCGGCAGACGACGCGGCCGGGCGCACCCGTGTGAGATCAGTGGACGACTTTATCCAGTGGGTATCCAATCTTGACGGTGATCTGAAAGAGGTGATTCAACAGCTCTCCCTGGGGGATGATGATGGCAGCGAGGAGCAGGACGACCGGGTTCGCCTAATGACACTGCATGCAGCCAAGGGACTAGAGTTTCCCCACGTATTTCTGGTGGGAGTGGAAGAGGGGGTTTTGCCTCATAAAAACTCGCTGGATGATGGGCAGTTGGAAGAGGAGCGGCGCCTGATGTATGTGGGTATCACCCGTGCCCGGCAAACTCTCACCATCAGTTGGTGTGAAGCTCGACGTCGGTTTGGTGAAATTGAAGACGGTGGCGTCAGCCGATTCGTGGCAGAGATTCCCAAATCGCTGGTTCATCACCACGGCGATACCCAAGCGCAAACCCCCGGCGCCGCAAAAGCCCATCTAGCCGGCTTACGCGACATGCTAAAAGGCCTCGAACCGTAACGCGGGGTGGCTGCATGAGTCGCTGTTATATCGGGGACGTTTAGTCGTCCCTAAAGATATCCCCCAAACGAATGAAAAAGGTGCCGTCACCTTCTTCACCAACCCCCAGACCCACGTACAACGGCCCCAAGGGTGAGCGATAACCGAAATATAGACTGCCATGGAGTAATGCTGAATCGACGCTGATATCGCTGCGTTGATCCCATATATTGCCCAATTCAACGGTGCCGCCAAGGTACGCAGGAAAAAGACCGGTACGGCTAAGGGAATACCGATAACCGGCAACCCCTACCGCTAGGTGCTGGCCAGAAAGCTGATTGAGTTCCAGCCCCGAAAGATTGCCAAACCCTCCCGCTCGAAACAGGCCGTAAATCGGTGCGTCATTGTTGATAGTGGTGTTAAAGGTTCCGCCCAACAGGACATGATGGCGACCGTCTAGCAGCCAGTTGTAATAGTACGTTGACAGGAGTTGGCGAAAATTAGTGTCGGCACCCAGGGCGTCCAATTCTGCTCGGTATTCGAGGCTGCCAAATCCGCCGCTGTTGGGGAAAAACAGATCGTCCACGTGATCATAGCGAAATCGCGCGAACCATTGCCCAGTGTCAAATTCCAGGTCTGGGGTTTGGCGACTGCCAATGCTCAGCTCGGTGTCTCCAGCACCCACTCGAACACCGACGCTAAAATCTGCCGAGTTGCCGAATTCTTTGCCTGCAGTCAATTCCAACTCCGTCCGGTCGATCAGAATCTCAGCGAGGGGTTGGTCATCGTCAAACATACGAAATTGATTGGTGCGAAAGCCTGCTCGGGCGGTGACAAACCAAGGCTTTATTGGTTGCAATGGTTTGTACAGCTCGGTGAATATCGCCGGTTCCTCGCCGATCTGAGCCACCGTGCGCCACTCGCCGCCATAAGGGCCTAGGTCGGTTTTTAGGTAGCCCAGGCGCAGATTGAATGCATTGTCATCGGGGTCGGAAATAAAGGTGAGGCCATACTCAATCAGGTTCGGTACTCGGGGGTCGGGAACCACGTCTAGAACCACACCCAGCTCGTCATCGCGCTGGGTCAGGTGATAGCGAACCTGACGCAGGTGCCCCAGACCGTAAATCTGGTCAATTTCACGATCCAATTGATCGAAATCTAGCTCCTGGCCCTCTTTCAAGCTCAGTCGGCTCAGAATCATCTCGTCTGAGTAGTGGGAATTGTTGTTGATCTGAACCCATTGGATGACGCCCGCCGGGTTTAGACATCGCGTCAGCGCCTGTCGATAACGTTGGTAAGCCGCTTCACTCAAGGCGTATCTACTGAGTTTGTCAGCATTGGCCTCCGCGATGGCTTGGCCCACTGGAATGGCGTCAGGAAACTTTTCAAAGTCCACCGAGGACACGGTATCCGCCAGGTCCGGTACCAATAGCGTGTCGGCAGCCCTCAACAGGCGTGTTTGTGCCGCGACCCCCTGCACCACTAAAAGATTGGTCAGTTGCTCAACCATATCGAATAAATTGCCTAACTGGTCACGCTCGAACAATGGCGTCCCCACGTCCACAGCAATGATGACGTCAGCCCCCATATCTCGCGCGATCTGAACCGGCAGGTTGTTAACAATGCCGCCATCCACCAACAGTTGGTCATTAAGGGAAACCGGAGAAAACGCGCCTGGAATGGACATGCTGGCGCGCATCGCCATGGCCAGATCACCCGCGCCCAATACCACCTGTTGGCCGGAGATGATGTCTGCTGCAACCGCCCTAAAAGGGATCGGGAGTTGGTCGAAATTCTCCTGGTGAGTTTGACCTAGGGTCACCCGCTTGAGTAACAAATTGACTTTCTGTCCAGCAAGAACGCCGCCAGGCAGAATCAGTTCACCAGCTTTGTATCCCAGCTTGGGGCCAAAAAGATCCAGATCATCATCTCGTTTGCGACGAAAACGACGTTCGGTGCGATTCGGTTGATCGCTAAAAAGCTCGGACCAATTCAGGTCGATCATTTGGGACTCGATTTCGCCAGCGGTCATTCCGGTGGCGTATAAACCGCCAATGACCGAGCCCATTGAGGTGCCGGCGATGAAATCCACCGGTACCCGCAGCCTTTCCAGGGTCTTTAATACGCCGATATGAGCCGCACCACGGGCACCGCCACCACCGAGTACTAAGCCAATACGAGGACGCTGATCGGTGGCTAGCTGACATAATTGCGGGGCTTTCTGGGGGGTATCCATCTGGGATTGCTGGCCAAGTGTCGTTGGACACCAGATCAGCCCAGCCAGCAAAGGCCATAGGGAAAAACGTCTCAATTTTTGGTCCGAGTAACGATTAAGACCCTATGTTAGCCGTCAGTGTGGCTGGTAACGAGTGGAAAATAGGCAGCTTAAGTGGCGGCGCCTGTAACTATTGATTCGTTGGGCCGTATGATGGGGTAATGAAACGACGTTTTCGCAGCCTGGTGAAAGAACATCAGGGCCAGCTATTTTCGCTGGCTTACCATCTATTAGGCCAATCCGCGGAGGCGGAGGATGTGGTGCAGGACGTGATGGTAAAGCTCTGGCAGCACCTGTCGGGGCTTGAAGCGGAGCGGGTAAAACCTTGGCTGTTGCGGGTGACTCGAAACGCCTGTTTGGATTTGTTGCGTCGCCGACGCTACAGTCAGGCTTATGTTTCTCAAGCTGCCGGCGGAGATGCTGTGGTGGTCAGCGAGACGCCACTAGACCGGCTTGCCAGCAGCGACCTGGGCCAACGACTAGCCCAGGCGATTCGTGAACTGGATGAACCATTTTGCTCGCTGGTGGTTCTTAGAGATGTAGAAGAACTGAATTACCAGGAAATTGGCGAGGCTCTGGATTTGAGCGAAAGTCAGGTAAAGGTGTATCTACACCGTGCACGGCGCAAGTTGCGCAAGCGATTAGGGAGTGAAATGGATGACTGAAAAATCCCTGCCCAACTGGTTTGATGAACGCATTGAGCTGTGGCTGGATGGTGAGCTTGGGGCAAGCGAAGCGGCCCTGTTCGAAGCTCGATTGGCCAGTGATCCGCTGCTTGAACGCGAGGTCGCCAGAGCCACCAATTTGGCCTCTCAGCTAGCGGATTTACCATCGCTCAAAGCACCCAGTTCGATTCAGCGATCGGTCATGGAAATGACCGGGGCTGGTTGGTCGTTACCTTCCTTGCCAAACTGGGGCTGGTCATTGGGCGGCGCCTGCGCCGCGGCCCTTGTGCTGATGGTGACCGTCGGCCTGCGCAATCCAGCGTTAGAAAACAGCGATGTATCTGCGTCTGTGGTGGTTGCCGATTTACCCACAGCGCGGCCCACTGAACGGCAACTAGCAAAAGCGCGGGCGGACCTGGCTTTAGCGCTTGGTTATATCGACCAAGCGGGAGATATGGCCGCTCGGCAGCTAGGGGTCAGAGCTGGAGAGGTGACCGCTAGATCCTTAATGCAGCCCCACCAGCAGCGCCGCATGGAGTCTTCTAGCGCCATATGATGAATGCCGGATGTCCAACCAGATGGTTAATGTCGTGTAAGGCCCTATGTCGAGCCGCGCTGATGGCGCTGATCTTGCCCATCTCAGCATTGGCCCAGGGTCTTTCGGATCATCCCGGCTTTGTCGATTTTGGTGATTTGTCAGGTATTGCAGATGCCGAACCCACCATCGAAGTATCGTTAGGTCCGGCGTTGCTTGGGTTTGTGCGCAAGACGGTCAGTGCTGAAGACCCGGAGCTGGCCAATACATTGGGTAAATTGCGCGGCATAGAGCTTAGGGTGTTTGAGATAGAACCGGAATTTCTCGCTGACGCAAAGCAAAAAACCCAGGCTATTTCCAAGCGCCTGAAATCGGCGGATTGGCAGCCTGCCGTTTCAGTTCGAGGGGAAGATTCCTCGGTTCATATGTACATGAAAACCCGCGACGACATTGTCCAAGGCATGGTGGTGATGATTGTAGAGTCTGGCGGTGACGCGGTGTTTCTGAATATTATTGGGGAAATTGATCCCGAGCAATTGGGTAGTGTGGCGGGGCGGTTTGGCGTATCCCTGGACGACCTATAACAAACCATTGGGCGCAAAAATTTAACCAACCACTTTGCCGCCGTTGTTGCATCGCTAAGATTGCCGACAATCCTTCCCAGCAGCGCCGCTGATGCCTGTTTTTCACGCCCATGCCGGAAGATCAAGGCATGCTGTCTATTTCCCGCGTGAAGCGCCGCGATCATTGTGGATATGCAATTGCCTAATCCCTGTGGATATTCGGTAGGTTAACGATGACCGATATTGGGGGCGCTCAGCTCAATGTGCCGCCGACCTGAGCTGAGCCTTTTCGGGTATTCCGCC
>CAZLJY010000100.1:0-2385 GCA_964559945.1 uncultured Gammaproteobacteria bacterium
GTCCTTGTCGGTGGCGGCGGTTGCCGCTGAAACGGGCGTCTGGGGTCGATGATTTCGAACCAGCAACAATCCCAGGATCATCATGACCGCGCCAACGGCGGTGATCAGCGTCATGGCTTCGCGCCAGCCCTCAGTGGCAAGGGTATTTCTTGCCAATAGCGGGAACAGTGCGCCGCCTAGGCTTGAAGCCATAAGAAAAATGCCGACCGCCAACCCCCGTTTTTCTACGAACCAGCGGGATAAAATCAGCATGCTTGCCACCAAGCCGCAGCCGGCGAGACCCACCGCGCAGGCCAGATAAATCCACAGCATGTGTTTAAATTCAGAAATATGTGCATAAAACCCTAATGCGACAACGATGAGGATGACCCCGGCCGTCATGATTCGACGAGCAGGGTAACGATCAGCAGCAGCGCCTAAAAATGGTGTAAGTAGCGCTGTTAGAAGAAGAAAATACGCCGCCGGACGGGTCACCTCTTCTTCGTTCCAACCGAATTCCTGGGTTAGTTCTGGGTAAAGTAGCGGCAGGGTGTTAAGTAGAATCCCGTTGGTGGCCATATACACCAGGAATAGTCCAGCAAGGACGAACCAACTGTAGTCAATTTTTTTCATTTGAGTTTTTCCGATGGTGTTCTGTCGACCTTTGGCGACTCTGGAAAATGGCAAACCACTTTTAGAATTTGTTGTTCAATAACAATCTCATCGCCGTGGCGAATTTTTCTACGCTTTCGAGTTTCCACCTCACCATTAACGGTGACCAAGCCTTCGGCAATCACCATCTTCGCTTCACCACCGCTGCCGGTGATGCCGCAGAGTTTTAAGATTTTAAACAATTCCACCGGTTGATGGGTGAGGGTTATTTCCTGAGTAGACAGGGTTTGGTTGCTCCCGTTTGGGTGAATCGACGATGGATTCTGTCAATCGATCTGACGTTCTTAAGTCGCTCCGCTGTTGATCGTTCCCGCCGCTGTGTAATAGTGGCAGCCCATCGGCGCGAGCGCCAGTTATCATATTCATTATTTAATCGAATTTTCGGAGAAAAACCATGGCGGACCCTCGACTGAGGCAAATGATTGAGAACCAACAGATGGTGATAGCGCCAGGGGTGTTTGACATGATGGCGGCGCATATTGCCAATCGGGTAGGGTTTGACGCGGTTTACGCCTCGGGATACTGGCTTACGGCCAGTTATTTGGGTATCCCTGATGCAGGTATTGCCACGTTCACTGACATGCTGAATCGGGTGAGCCGTCTTTGTGAAATTAGCCATGCGCCGGTGGTGGCTGATGCCGATACCGGTTACGGCGGACTGTTAAACCTGCACCATACCGTGAAGGGCTATGAGAAAGCCGGTGTATCCGGATTTCAATTTGAAGATCAGGTGTTTCCGAAAAAGTGCGGCCACACGAAAAACCGCATGGTGATCCCGGTGCAAGAAATGTGCGATAAGGTCAAGGTCGCGGTGGACGCCCGCAGCGATGAAAATATGCTGCTGATTGCGCGCACTGATGCGCGTACCGACTACGGCTTTGATGTGGCTGTTGAGCGAGCAATCGCCTTTGCCGAGGCTGGGGCAGATTTGGTATTCGTTGAAGCTCTTGAGTCAGAAGAGGAAATGCGTCGTGCGGCCGCCGCCATTGGTCACCCAATGATGGCGAACATGGCTGACGGCGGAAATACCCCCATTTTCCCTGGCGACAAACTCAAAGATATTGGTTTTTCTATCGCAATTTTTCCTGCCCTTACTGCGTTGTCGGCGATGGCTGCCGTGGAGTCATCATTGCAATACATTAAGGAAACAGGAACCAGTCAGGGGTCTCCGGTGCCGCGTTTTGATTTTCAGGAAATGTGTTCTTTGTTGGGTTTCGAGGATGTATGGGACTTCGAAAAAAAATGGGGGTTGGGGGTTCGGTCTGGCGATTGAGCTTACGGGTTAGTTCGGCCTTGGACACGATGGGCACTGTGAAGGAATGGCTCCCTGCGGTCCGCTTTACTTCCTTCACAGTGCCCATCGTGCCCAAGGCCTTGTTAATTGGTTAAGTCGGCAGACGATTGGGTTGTGAAGCTGGGGGGTAGCCAAAGGAATGGCTCCCTGCTGTCCGCTTTATTTCCTGGCAGAACATTGGGGAAGCATGAACCAGCCAGGGCTCTCCGATTTCGTGCTTTGACCTACAGGAAATTTGCGCTTTGTTGAGCTTCGACGATTTTTGGGGCTTTGCCAGAATATGTGGGTTGGGGGTTCGGTCTGGCGATTGAGCTTACGGGTTAGTTCGGCCTTGGACACGATGGGCACTGTGAAGGAATGGCTCCCTGCGGTCCGCTTTATTTCCTTCACAGTGCCCATCGTGCCCAAGGCCTTGTTATGTGGTTCAGTCGGTAGACGAT
>CAZLJY010000100.1:2485-16540 GCA_964559945.1 uncultured Gammaproteobacteria bacterium
TGGGTTGGTAAGCGGGGAGGGTAGGCAAAGGAATGGCTCCCTGCGGTGCGCTTTACTTCCTTCACAGTGCCCATCGTGCCCAAGGCCTTGTTATGTGGTTCAGTCGGCAGACGATTGGGTTGGTAAGCGGGGAGGGTAGGCAAAGGAATGGCTCCCTGCGGTGCGCTTTATTTCCTTCACAGTGCCCATCGGGCCCAAGGCCTCGTTAAGCAGTTCAGGTGGCAGGCGATTGGATTGGGAAGCGGGGGCTTAGCCTAAGCCGCTGAGTTCTCGGGAGAGTAGAGAGGCATCGCCTAGGTTGAGTTCGACTAGGCGTTTTAGGTGAACAAAACTGTCCATGTCGATTTTCTGGCAGATAAATCCGATGCGGTCACCAGCGATGTGGGCAACGCTTACCGACATGGTGATTATAACGCTGCCTTCCAGCCTGATTTCGATGCGGAAAAAATCACCGTCTTTGCCGGCCCATTCTTTGGGGCGTTTCAGGAGTGCGCCTTTCAAGGACACGTCAATGAGTTCGCTGTCCCAGGCTTGTGAGCCAGAATACAGATGAACCTTGGCATCGACGTTGAATCGAGAAAATCGTCGGCGTTCGGTGCCGTTAGTGTCTGCCTCAGTCACGATCAAGCAACATCCCAGGGTTGGTCAGCACAGGAGTTGCGAGCTTAACTTTCCGAATCGCCAGATACAACTACTCCCTCGGGTGGCGCACCGCGAACCTCAACGCTTTTAATGACGTTGTCATGCAGCGCCGTAATGGTGAAATTTAGGCCGTCGATCTGTACTTCGGTGCCTGGCTCGGGAATCACGCCTAGGCTTTCCTGCAGTATTCCATTAATCGTCCGAGCGCCATCGGTAGGTAAAGACCAGCCCAGTCGTCGGTTCAGTGAGCGGACGTTTTCGCCGCCGTCGATGAGCAAAGTGCCGTCCCGTCTTTTCGTCAGACGACGAATTCGTGTGCGCGGTTCAGTGGTAAATTCGCCGACAATTTCTTCCAAAATGTCATCCAGGGTGATCAAACCTTGAATATCACCATATTCATCGACAACCAATCCAAGCCGGCGCTCTCGAGCCTGAAACTCTAGAAGTTGCTGGGTCAGATTGGTGGTTTCCGGCACAAAGTAGGGCTTGCGTACCAGGCTTCGCAGGGCCGCCAGATCAAGGGTGCCGGCGGCCAATCGATTGACCACCGTGCGAACATGAAGGACGCCAGTGATCTGCTCGAAATCGCCTTCGATGACCGGTAACCGAGTGTAAAAACTATTGCGAATTTGATCCACAATACTGCCCCAGTCATCTTTCAGGTCCAAACACACCATGTCGTTTCGCGGCACCATGGCGTCGGACACATTGGCTTGTTCCAAGTCTAGAATATTGAGCAGCATGGCTCGATAGCTTCCAGTGGCTCTGGCGCTGGTATCACTGAGCATGGTCCGCAGTTCGTCTCGGCTGAGTTGGTCAGAGCGGCTCATCGTTGTGATGCCAAAGAGTTTTAGCAGGCCATTGGCCGCCCAATTGGTTAAGGCAACAAAGGGGTAAAAAATGCGGAGTAGCCAACTGAGCGGGGCGGATGCTGGATAGGCCAGGCTCTCCGGGTGGGTTGCAGCCCATGTTTTCGGGGCAACTTCGGCGAATATTAGGACGATTGGGGTAAACACAAACGGCGCAAGAATGGGGCCCATGTCGCCATAGAGGCGAATGCCAATCACTGCAGCGAGACTGGCGGCGATGAAATTCACTAGATTATTGCCTAGCAAGATAATCCCAATTAGCCGGTCAGGCTGCGCTAGCAACTTTGCTGTTCGCGCCGCCCGTTTATCACCCTCATTGGCCAGATGCCGCAATCGATAACGATTGACCGCCATCAGCGCCGTTTCGGAGCTGGAGAAAAATGCGGAAAGCAGCACCAGCACGCCAAGGCTGATGAACAGATAGATCAGTGGGATTTTTTCCAAGATTGAAAAGGCCCGTCAGGTGACGCGCTGAAGAATGAGTTCCAGCACAAGTTTACTCCCAAAATAGGCCAGGAGCAGTGCGGCGCCTCCTGCCAGAGTTAAACGAACCGCTGTGCGGCCGCGCCAGCCGAATTTCCATCGGCCCCAAAGCAACAGGCCAAACACGACCCAGGCGCAAATCGACAAAACCGTTTTGTGAATCAAATGCTGAGCCAGCATGTCTTCTACAAATAGCATGCCAGACACAAGTGCCAGGGTCAGCAACAAAAACCCCATAAAAATGACTTGAAACAGCAGTGTTTCCATGCGTTGCAGTGGCGGAAGGTTGTTAAAAATTCGCAGGCCGCTGGTGCCACGCAAGGCACGATCTTGGAGCAAAATAATAATCGCTTGGGCCGCCGCGACGCTGAGCAAGGCAAATGCCAACACTGACAACGCCGCATGGACATTTATTTGCCAGCCCAGCTCGCGCAGCACAACAATGTTCACGCCCCATAGCAATTGCAACGTCACACACAAGGCGGCCAAGGGGAAAAGTATCAGTCCTAAATTCAGCACTGGCCGAAGCAAGGTGCCGGCAAGGACCAACACCACCGCTAGCCAGGCGGCGGCAGACAGCATGTAGAAGAACCCTAGGTTTAGCTGACCCTGCGCACCACCCAAGATCCACAACAACCCCCCATGACAAAGGGCAGCAGCAGCGATAGCCGCCAGCAGCAGATTGCGGTGGGCATCCTGTTGGGGGGCGCGAATGCGCATAAGCGCCAGAGCGGCGCCCATTAGGTAAAGAAAAATGCTGGGCAGACCAGCGATTACCGGACTCATGGGCGAATCATCGCACAAATTGCCTCTGTGATGGCTGTGTTAGAGGCTTATAATGCCGCCCCCAGATGGTATTTGGATCCAGTGTCATGTTTCAGTCGTTATCAGATCGCCTTGCCGCCACCCTCAAAACGGTGCGTGGCCACGGACGAATTACTGAAGAAAATATCAGTCAATCGCTGAGGGATGTGCGCATCGCCTTACTGGAGGCTGATGTGGCCTTGCCTGTGGTCAGTCAGTTTGTGACCCAAGTGAAGCAGCGAGCCCTTGGTCAGGAAGTATTGCAATCCATCAGCCCTGATCAGGCCTTCGTAAAGGTGGTTCAAGATGAACTCACCGCCATCTTGGGGGGTGAACACACGGAGCTCAATTTAAAGGTCCAGCCGCCAGCGGTCATTTTGTTGGCAGGATTGCAGGGCTCTGGTAAGACGACAACCACCGGCAAACTGGCGCGCCTGCTCAAGACTGAACATGGCAAAAAGGTCATGGTGGTGAGCTGCGACGTACATCGTCCAGCGGCTATCGACCAACTTCAGACCCTAGCGGCCCAAGAGCAAGTGGCGTTTCATCCCTCAAGCACCAGCCAGAAAGCTGAGGTCATTGCCAAAGAGGCCCTGGCAGCAGCCAAGAAACAGTTCATGGATGTGCTGTTGGTGGACACCGCTGGTCGCCTGGCCATTGACCAAGAGCTGATGGCGGAAGTGCAGCGAATTTCGCGCACCGTAAACCCCAGTGAAACGCTATTTGTTGTTGACGCAATGACCGGCCAGGACGCAGCGGCTACCGCCAAGGCGTTTCATGACACCCTGGCGATTACTGGCGTTGTGCTAACCAAGGTGGATGGTGACGCTCGCGGTGGGGCTGCGTTGTCTGTCAGGCAGGTCACCGGCCAACCGGTTAAATTTATGGGGGTCGGCGAAAAAAGTGACGCCTTGCAGGCATTTCACCCCGAGCGAATTGCCTCGCGTATCTTGGGCATGGGCGATGTCCTAACCCTGGTTGAGGAAGCTCAGCGAAAGGTAGACACAAAGAAAGCCGAAAAGCTGGCGCGAAAGGTTAGCAAAGGAAAACGCTTCAGCCTGGATGACTTCCGCGACCAACTGGAACAGATGCAAAACATGGGTGGCATGACCTCCATGATGGATAAACTGCCCGGGATGGGCCAGATGCCCGATGCGGTCAAAGCCAAAGTGGATGATCGCGATACGGTGCGCATGATTGCGATGATTAATTCGATGACCGTGCAGGAACGTCATTTCCCTGATTTGATGAACAAGGGATCTCGCAAGCGCCGGGTGGCCAATGGGTCTGGCACTACCATTCAGGATCTTAATAAGCTGTTGAAACAGTTCAATCAAATGCAGCGCATGATGAAAAAGTTCGGCAAAGGCGGCATGAAGGGGCTGATGAAAAAATTGAAAGGCCGAATGCCGCCAGGAGGGATGCCGCCGGGCTTCCCAGGGGGGTAATACAGCGAGTCTAGGATTTCAGGGGTTAAACCCCTTTAATTAATGCTACTTTGATGTAAAATGGCGCGCTTTTGTTCGCGCAGATGGCTAATTGTGGCCATCAAAGCAGGGATAAACCAAATGGTTAAGATTAGATTGTCACGGGGCGGCGCCAAGAAGCGACCGTTTTATCACGTAGTTGTTACCGATGAGCGCAACAAGCGTGACGGACGTTACATTGAGCGTGTGGGGTTTTTTAACCCGATCGCCAAAGGACAGGAAGTTCGACTTCAGCTGGACCAAGAGCGCATTAGCCATTGGGTTGGCGTCGGCGCTCAGCTGTCAGACCGGGTTCGTTCGCTGATGAAGCAGGCGGCAGACGGCGAGGCGGCCAAAGCCGCTTAATCCAGGCGTTTTGACGGTCCTAAGCGCGAAGGTGCCCAGGGCTTTCCAAACGGTTTCCTGGGCGTGACCTCGCGAGTCACCCTTGGGCGTGTGGTGGAACACCACGGGCTTAAAGGTTGGTTGAAAGTACATTCTTTCACTGAACCGCGAGATGGGTTGTTTGGTTACCCAGCGCTAAATGTCGGTGATTCGGCGTTGCTTGAATGTGAATTTCAAGCCAAAGGCAAAGTGCTGATGATGCGTCCGAAAGGCTCTGACAGCCGTGAATCGTCTGAGTCTTTGCTAGGTCAGGATATCTGGCTGGAGCGTGATGCAATGCCGGTGCTAGCGCCAGGAGAATTTTACTGGCATGACCTGGAAGGGTGCACAGTACGAAACCTGAAAGGGGAACTGCTGGGTAAGGTGGCTAGATTGATGGCCACCGGCGCAAATGATGTGTTGGTTGTGCAGGGAGATGGAGAAATTCTGATTCCATTTGTGCAGCCTCAAGTGGTTTCAGCGGTCGACATAACGGCCGGTGAAATTACCGTGGATTGGGAGCCGGCGGACCTTTAGCCAATGCTCGGCAACGGATGACGGAGTCAGCTCGCCATGCAAATTGATGTGGTTACGCTGTTTCCGGGTGAGTTACGCCAATGTTTGGACATGGGTGTGACAGGTCGGGCAATGCGAGAAGGCATCGCCAATGTGACCACCTGGAATCCTCGGGATTTCGCTGCAGACAGTCGGGGTACGGTGGATGACCGGCCCTTTGGTGGCGGTCCTGGCATGTTAATGACAGCACCGGTGCTTGATCGCTGCTTAGAGGCGGTGCTAGAGGGCCGGCCGGACAATGCAGCAGGTAACAAAATACGGTATCTGAGCCCTCAGGGAGCACAGATTACTCAGGCCACGTTAACGAGGTGGTCTAAGCAGTCCAGTCATATTTGGCTGTGTGGTCGGTACGAAGGGGTCGATGAGCGCCTGCTAAGTAGGCCTGACGTGGAACAATGGTCATTGGGAGATTTTGTTCTCAGTGGCGGAGAATTGGCGGCAGCCGCGGTGATCGACGGATTGGTCAGACTGTTGCCGGGTGCCCTGGGTCATTCCCAGTCTGCCGACCAGGACTCTTTTAGCGAGGGCCTGCTGGACTGCCCGCATTTTACGCGGCCAGAGCAATTTGACGGGTGCAGCGTGCCCCAGGTATTGCGATCAGGAGATCACGGTGCCATTGCGCGTTGGCGACTGAAGCAGTCGCTGGGTGTAACCTGGCTTAAACGGCCGGAATTGATCAATCGACGGGGTTTGTCTTGCGATGAGGCGGCGCTGTTGGAAGAATTTTTAGACGAGCGGCACGCAGGTGCCCGGAACCAGAGAGAAACGTGATGAGCAACATCATCAAACAGCTGGAAGAAGAGCAGATGGAGCGTAAGCTCCCAGAATTTGGCCCAGGCGACACCGTGGTTGTTAGCGTCAAAGTGGTTGAAGGTAGCCGCGAGCGCCTGCAGGCGTTTGAGGGAACCGTGATTGCTTTGCGTAATCGTGGCCTCAATTCTGCGTTCACAGTGCGCAAAATTTCCCACGGCGAAGGGGTAGAACGGGTCTTCCAAACCTACAGCCCGCAAATCGATTCGGTGGTCGTCAAACGCCGCGGTCGGGTTCGCCGTGCCAAGCTTTACTATCTGCGTGGTCGAGAAGGTAAGGCGGCGAGAATTCGCGAAAAGCTGGCTCGACGTTAATTCGTCGACCGTTGCCTTCGGGCACTGAAAAGCCCGGCCTGTGCCGGGTTTTTTTGTGCACGCTTGAAAAACGCTGAAAAAGCGCCCACCTGCCTGACATCACTTAACAAATATCAAGAGCTATGACTGAAACTGCCCAGCCAGAACAACACGAATTCCAGGCCGAAGTACGCCAAGTGCTGGACCTGATGGTTCACTCCCTTTACTCCAATAAAGAAATCTTCCTGCGTGAGCTGGTTTCCAATGCATCCGATGCGCTGGATAAGCTGCGTTTTGAGGCAGTGTCTGACGATAGCCTTTACGGCGGTGACAGCGAGCTGTCCATCGATATTTCCTTCGATGCCGAGGCTAAAACCTTGACCATTGCTGATAACGGTATTGGCATGAGTCGTGACGAATTGATGGAGAACCTGGGGACTATCGCGCGCTCGGGGACCAAAAAATTCCTCGATGCGCTAAGTGGTGATGCGCGCACCGATTCAAATTTGATTGGGCAGTTCGGTGTCGGTTTTTATTCCGCTTTCATTGTTGCCGATCAGGTGTCGGTGACCTCCAGTCGGGCCGGAAGCAAAGAAACCTGGCAGTGGGCGTCTGACGGCCAGGGAGCGTTTACCCTAGAGTCGGTTGACGATGAGACAGCGCGGCGTGGGACACAGGTGGTGCTGTCGTTAAAGGATGATGAGACAGAGTTTCTAGCCGATTACCGTTTGCGCTCATTGGTCAGCAAATATTCCGACCACATCGCATTCCCGATCCGCATGCTTAAGGTGGTTGCGGCGCCGGAGGTAGACCCGGAAGCTGACGCAGATGAGGACATTGTTGATGTGCCTGCAGAGCCTGAGTGGGAAGCGGTCAATCAGGCATCGGCCCTTTGGTCGCGAGCTCGTCAGGATATTGAGGACGATGAATACAAGAGCTTTTACAAACACGTCTCCAACGATTTTAACGACCCACTGAAATGGGCGCACAATCGTGTCGAGGGGAATCAATCGTTCACCACGCTGCTTTACCTGCCGGAAAAACCGCCCTTCGATCTGATGATGGGGCGAGAAGAGCGCCAGGGCTTGAAGTTATACGTTCGCCGAGTGTTCATTATGGATGCTGCCGAACAACTGCTGCCAACTTATCTGCGGTTTGTTCGCGGTGTGGTGGATTCTGATGACTTACCGCTCAACGTGTCCAGAGAAATTCTCCAGGACAATGCGCTGGTTAAGAAAATCCGCGGCTCCGTGGTCAAGCGTGTGCTTGGCATGCTCGATCAGATTAGCGACGAAACCGATACCTATCAGGACTTCTGGAAGGGCTTCGGTGAGGTCTTGAAAGAAGGGGTGGTTGAAGATTTTTCAAACCAAGAAAAGCTGCTGAAACTGGCTCGATTTGCCTCCACCAACAACAGCGATGCCGAACCCACCACAAGCCTGGATGACTATCTCTCTCGCATGAGCGCTGGTCAGGATAAAATTTATTACGTCACCGCAGACAGTCACCAAGCGGCTTTAAATAGCCCTCATCTGGAAGTGTTCCGCAAGCAGGGCGTTGAAGTCTTGCTGATGTCGGATCGGGTGGATGAGTGGATGATGGGTCATGTGCGCGAATACGATGGCAAGCCGTTCCAATCAGTGGCCAAAGGTGATCTTGATCTTTCCAACTTGGAAGATGAGGACACAAAAAAGCAGCGAGAAGAGAAAGCAACCCAAGCCGCACCATTGCTGGAACGCATGAAAAAGGCGCTGGAAGCGCAGGTGGAAGAAGTCAAAATCAGCAGCCGACTAACCGATTCGCCGTCCTGTATTGTGCTGGCTGAAAATGACATGGCCTTACATATGCAGCAGTTGATGAAACAGGCCGGTCATGAGATGCCGGGGTCAAAACCATCACTGGAAATCAATCCGGATCATCCACTGGTAGAGCGTGCCGCTGGGGTAGAGGATCAGGAAGGGTTCGAAGCGTGGGCCCATTTGCTGTTTGATCAGGCCTTGCTAGCGGAAGGGGGCCAGCTGGAAGATCCCGCCGCTTATGTGAAGCGGGTTAACCAGCTATTGACGGAATCCCACAGCTGACCGACTCCCAGCGGATAGATCGCTGGCTTTGGGCTGCGCGGCTGTTTAAAACCCGTGGGCTGGCCAAGGCCGCCCTGGTGGGCGGCAAGGTGGATATCAATAGCCAGCGGGCCAAACCGGCGAAATCCGTTCAGCCTGGGGATGTTGTCTGCATGACTCGCGGCGATTTTCGCCTAGAGCTAGAGGTGAAGGGGCTCAGTGAGCGCCGAGTGGGCGCGGCGCTAGCGGCTGAGCTGTATACCGAAACCGCGGCTAGCCAAGAGGCCCGCCGCGAGGCAGAAGAGCGGCGGCGATCGAGGGACGATTCGGGCAGACCAGATAAACGGGCCCGACGAGCGTTGAAGGCGCTCAAAAGTCTACGATAAAACATTGCCATGTTACTTGACCTGCGCACTGATGCCGTCAATCATCGGGGCCCGCCATCCTAGATTCTCGGAGTGCCCCTTCCATGCACGACACAACAGCCTTGATTACTAACGATGCCGTCGTTCTGGGCCTGTTGGCGCTGATCCTCGGGCTGGTTTTTCATACCAGTCACAGCGACCATCCGTTTTGGAAGAAATTCTACGGTGTCGTGCCGGCACTTTTGCTGTGCTATTTCATACCGGCGGTCTTTAACACATTGGGTGTGATCGACGGCGAAGGGTCGCGACTGTACTTTGTTGCCTCTCGCTATCTGCTACCTGCAGCCCTGATCCTGCTGACCTTAAGTATCGACCTTAAGGGGGTGCTGGGGCTAGGTCCAAAAGCACTGATCATGTTTTTCACCGGAACCGTCGGCATCATGATCGGCGGCCCACTGGCATTGCTGGCCGTGGGCACGGTATTTCCTGAGTTGCTGCAAGCCGATGGCCCGGAAGCGGTATGGCGTGGTATGACCACGGTGGCGGGAAGCTGGATTGGTGGCGGTGCCAACCAGGCGGCGATGAAAGAAGTGTTTGAAGTGGGCAATGACGTTTTTTCCCAAATGGTGGCGGTGGATGTGATTGTCGCCAATGTCTGGATGGCGGTAATCCTGATCATGGCCGGCAACCAGAAAAAAATTGACGCATTCTCCGGCGCTGATGATTCCAGCATCGATCGATTGAAAACCAAAATTGAGACCTATGAGGCCGAACACGCCCGCATCATCACCACCAAGGATTTGATGTTGATGGCGATGGTGGCATTTACCGGCACCGGTATCGCCCACGCCTGCGCTGGTTGGATTGCGCCTACCCTGACCGAGCATGCGCCGTGGCTCAGTCGATTTAGCTTAACCTCCACCTTTTTCTGGATTGTGGTGATTGCCACGACCATCGGTTTGATCATGTCTTTTACCAAGACCCGTCAACTTGAGGATGCCGGCGCTTCCAAGCTGGGTTCGGCATTTGTCTATATTCTGGTCGCAACCATCGGCATGCACATGGATATTAAGGCGGTTGCCGAGGCGCCATTATTGTTCGCCGTGGGACTGGTTTGGATTAGCTTTCATGCCATCTTGCTTTTGTCGGTGGGCTATTTCATCAAAGCCCCATTGTTTTTTATCGCCGTGGGCAGTCAGGCCAACGTGGGCGGGGCAGCATCGGCACCCGTGGTGGCGTCGGCGTTCCATCCATCATTGGCCCCGGTTGGCGTGCTGTTGGCGGTGCTGGGCTACGCCTTGGGTACCTATGGGGCGTGGATTTGCGGCCAAATGATGCGGGTGGTTTCTGGCGGGTAGGCACAGGTAGCGTAACCGCCTTTTCATCAACTAAGATACCGCGCCTGCAGCCCTCAACAGGGAGGTGGGCTTTGATGCAGTTAAATCAGGAGCAATCAATGCGACTAATGCTGGGTTTTTTGTGTTTCATGGTGGCAGGTCTAGCCACCGCGCAGAGCACCAAAATGGCCGATGTGGCCAGGGAAGTGGTGCTAGAAAACGGCATGCGTCTGGTCATGGTGCAACGTCCTGGGCAGCCCAATATTGCTGCCGGATGGGTGGCGCACGTTGGCTCGGCTAATGAGCGCCCGGGTATTACCGGAATGTCCCATTTATTTGAGCATATGATGTTCAAAGGGTCGCCGCGCATTGGCACCCGCGATGCCGCCTTGGACAGTGAAATTCAGTCTGAACTGGACCGGGTCCGAACCCAAATGTTCGCCCTTGAGCGCGGCTATCGAGAACAGGTTCGGTTAGGCGAGGGTGAGTCCATCAACGATCCTGCATTAAAGACCGATGCGATGGCGCAATTGCAGGAGCAGTTTGACGCCTTGGTTGTTCGCCAGCGGGACAATATGGTGAAAGACGAGTTCGATCAGATCTACACCGAAGCCGGCGCCAGTGGCATGAACGCGTTTACCAACCGCGATATGACCGTGTATTTCATCCGGGTTCCTCGGAACAAGCTAGAGCTTTGGTTCTGGATGGAAAGCGAGCGTTTGGCGCAGCCCGTTTTCCGGGAGTTTTATTCTGAGCGGGACGTGGTTTTTGAAGAGCGGCGCCTGCGTACCGACTCCACCCCAACCGGCGCCCAGGATGAAGTGTTTGAATCCCTGATGTGGCGCGGCCACCCCTATGGCTGGCCGGTAGTCGGTTGGCCCAGTGATATCGCCGCCATTACGAGAAGCCAAGCTGAAGCTTTTTATGATCTGTATTACGCGCCGTCCAATATTACGCTGGCCATTGTTGGTGACTTCGACGAAGAACAGGCTATCAACTGGGCCAAAAACTACTTTGGCAGGATTCCGGCAGGACGGGAAAATCCACCGGATGTTGTGACCTTAGCAATGCCTCAGCTAGGCCCGCTGACCTATCGGGCGGAAGTGGATGCACCGCCTTCGGCCACCGTCTCATGGCGAACAACCGCATTTACTGGTGTGGATGATGGTCCACTGCAGGTTTTGTCCAGCGTGCTTAGCGGTAAGACCGGTCGGCTTTACAAACGACTGGTGCTGGGTGATCAAATTGCCACTAGCGCTGGCGCCACTGCCAACAGTGAAAAATACGATGGCACTTTTTCGGTGTTTGCCCAGGGCAAACAGGGTGTATCGCCAGATCAGTTGCGCGCAGTGCTGATGGAAGAGGTGGCGAAAGTTGCCAGCGATGGAATTAGCGACTACGAATTACAGAAAGTGAAAAATCAGCTTGCAGCCGACAAATATCGTCGCCTTGAAGATCCTTTTTTCTTGCTGATTCAATTGCTGTATTACGACGGACTAAAAGACTGGCGAACCATGGACAGCTCCTACGAGTCAGTTGAAGTTGTCACCGCTGAGCAGGTCAAAGATGTCGCTGAGCGCCACCTGCTGGCTGAGACGGCAGCAAGCAAGTTATACGACAGAAAAGCGGACGCTGAACCCGAGGACCCGGAGCTTGCCGCATTCGACGCCGCAACCCAGGCTCAGGTGAAGGGTATGTTGGGGCAAATGGCCGGCGCTAACGCTGAGCAGCTCAGTCAGGGCTTGGCCCAATTGGAGCAAATGCGCGGACAGGTTCCGCCAGACGCACAGCCGGCCATTGATTATTTAATTAAGCGAGTCACCGCCATGCTGGAGGAAGCCAAGTGATGCCTCTTATTTCGATATGTCGACGTTCAATCACCGTTGTTGCGGCCTTCGCAGTACTGGTGATCTCCAGCGGTTGCGCCACCCAGGGGGCGATCAACCATCCGGACCAGCTGACCTATGGCGAGCGGACCCTAACCTTTCTAAACCGAGCGGATTACCGTCACCCGTTGCCCGAGGGTGATGTGCTTTACGTGGTAAGTGATCGCGCCTTACCTTTGGTCAAGGTTCAGATTTTTTCTCGTGCAGGCGACTATCTTTTGCAAGATCTGCCCGCGGGTAGTGCGGGTATGACCGCCGGACTTCTGAGAGATGGTGGTACGGGTTCCATGAGCCCCGAAGAATTGGACGAACGTCTAGATTTTCTTGCCAGTAGCGTGGGTTTTTCCATCGGCAGTACTGGGTCCGAAGTGTCGATCAACAGTTTGACCAGCAATTTTGAGGAGTCGTTAACGCTGGCCATGGATATGTTGGTTGAACCGCGTTTTGATAGCGAGCGATTGGCCATTGCTGTGGATCGACGCATAGAAAGCATGCGCCGGCGCAACGATGACACCCGTTCCATTGAGCCTCGGGTCTGGTCTGAAATCATGCTTGGAAATGAGTTTTTCGCCACTCGAGTCTCGACCCAACAAAGCATCGCAGCGATTGATGCTGAAACCATGGCCGAGGTGGTAAAACGGGTGTTTTCCCGCGGCAATTTAGTGGTTGCGGTCAGCGGCGACATTGACGCCGATACAGCGGTGGCCGCATTGAGCAAAGCCTTGGCTCGGCTCCCTGAGGGTGCAGACCTTCCTCCCATACCGGATCAATTGACGCCCAAAAGTCCAGGGCTTTATACGGTCAGTAAAAGCGATGTGAATCAGACTCGGGTTACCGTGGGTTTACCTGGACCCCGAGTCAATCACCCCGATGAATTTGCTATTGCTGTCATGAACGACATCCTGGGTGGCGGCGGATTCACTAGTCGAATTACCTCTCGGGTTCGCAGTGATGAGGGGCTGGCCTATTCCGCCGGCAGCCGTTTTCGCCTTGGGCGACATTACGATGGTCAGTTTCAAGCGTTTTTTCAATCGAAAAACCCCAGTGTTGCCCAAGCCCTGGCCATTGTTCTTGAGGAAATAGAACGCATCCGTACCTCCCCGGTGACTGAACAGGAGCTAAGTACGGCAATTGAGTCTAGAACAGCTTTTCTGGCTGAGCTTTACGCGAGCGCGGACGCTTCCGCGAGTCGATTTGCCAGGGATGAGATAAATAACGAAGCGGCGGACCGTTGGCGAAATTATGAGGCCAATGTTCGTGCGGTCAGTATTGCCGATGTTCAAGCTGCGGCGAGAAAACACTTAGACCCCTCCGCATTGCGAGTTCTGCTGGTGGGCAAAATCGACGAGGCTCTAGCGGGCGATGGCGATCACGGAACGGTGCAGGCAGCCACCGGACAATCACCAGTCGCTATAGCTTTGCGTGATCCTCTAACCCAACAGCCCTTGGCCACTGAGCAATAGGAGTCACTCGATGATTGTTGGCGTTCCTACAGAAATAAAAAATCACGAATACCGGGTAGGTTTAGTGCCTTCATCGGTGCGTGAACTCACCGCACGTAAACACGAGGTGTTGGTGCAGCAGGGAGCCGGATTGGGTATTGGTTTAACCGACAGCGACTACGTTGCTGCCGGTGCCCGGATTGTTGAGGATGCCGCCGGCGTGTTTGATCAGTCCGAAATGATTGTAAAGGTTAAAGAACCTCAGGCAGTGGAGCGCGCGATGCTGCGCGAACACCATCTCCTGTTTACCTATCTGCATTTGGCCCCAGATCCGGATCAAACCCGAGACCTGGTGGACTCTGGTGCCTGTTGTATCGCCTATGAGACCGTCACTGACGCTGACGGGAGATTGCCTTTGCTGGCGCCCATGTCAGAGGTGGCTGGACGTCTTTCGGTCCAGGCCGGTGCGGCATCATTGGAAAAAGCCAAAGGTGGCTCAGGGGTGTTGCTTGGCGGCGTGCCTGGTGTGGAGCCGGGTCGCGTTGTGGTCATTGGCGGTGGCGTGGTGGGTATTAACGCGGTGCAAATGGCTGTCGGTCTTGGGGCTAATGTGTCGGTGTTGGATCGATCGTTAGACG
>CAZLJY010000101.1:0-16478 GCA_964559945.1 uncultured Gammaproteobacteria bacterium
CCCCTGGACGGACAAAGGCCAGCATATCCACTGCAACTTCGGCGTTATCAATCTGTAGTGTGTCTGGGCCGCCACCCAGGGTGATGCCTTTGAGACTCAAGCGGGGCCCGTTGCCCTCCCACCGCGCACTAAGCTGTGAAATCTCCACCGGCTGACCTAGCTGCTGTTCCAGCCAGTCCGACACCTGAGGGGTAAACCGGCCCGCGTAAGGCAGCAATAAACTGCCCAGACCTACCAGCACCGCCAAGCCAATTGAAACCATGGCAAAGGCCGTCCAGGCCATACTCTTGAGCTGACTCACGCGCCTGCGCCAGCCCGTTAATGGGGCATTTTCAGACAAAACGGCCCCACAGACGGCTAAATCGGCAGAAGTTGGGAGAAATCACGGTCAGCAAGCAGAAAACCTCGGAAAAGTCAGACGGTCAGGCATCAATCCAGCGGGCGTCATTATGTCATTGTGAATCTTATAGACCGTTAAACTTGTCAATTAGATGCAAAAACCGCCGAACCATGCTCTGCGAGGTGGATGATAGTGATTAAAACAACACCACATCGAATTGCTCTTGGGAGTATTGGTCTTCGCTCTGAAATCGAATCGTCTTCTGGATTCCATCCTCCAGCGCCTCAATGGTGGCCGACTCCTCCTCAAGAATCTTGTCAACGATGGTGGGTGCAGCCATGACCATCAACCGGTCGGCATCAAATTGCCGTACCGCACGAGTAATTTCCCGAAAAATCTCATTGCAGACCGTTTCTGCGGTTTTCACTCGGCCCTTGCCACTGCACATCGGACAGGGCTCGCAGAGCAGCCGCTCAAGGGATTCGCTGGTTCGCTTGCGAGTCATCTCCACCAGCCCCAAAGCAGATATCTCAGACACAAAATACCGGGCATGATCTTTGGCCAGAGCTTTGTTAAGGGTTTTGATCACCTGCTCTCGGTGGCCCTGCTCTTCCATATCGATGAAATCCACAATAATGATGCCGCCCAGATTGCGCAGTCGAAGCTGCCGGGCGATGGCTTGGGCTGCTTCAAGGTTGGTCTTGAAAATTGTCTCTTCCAAGTTGCGGTGCCCAACAAAGCCGCCGGTGTTGACGTCAATGGTGGTCATGGCTTCGGTTTGGTCGATCACCAGATGGCCACCGGATTTCAATGACACACTTTTGTCCAAGGCGTTGCTGATGTCATCTTCCACGCCGTACAGATCAAAAATCGGCCGCTCACTCTGATAAAGCTCGATTCGGTTGGCTCGCTCTGGCATGAACTGCTGGACAAATTCCACGGTCCGGGCAAAGGCATCGGGTGAATCAATGCGAACCCGGTCCACTTCCGTATTCATCATGTCCCGCAGCGCCCTAACCTCAAGGGTTAAATCCTCGTAGACACATTCACCGGGTTTGGCGCTGGTTGAGCGCTCCTGAATTAAGTCCCAGAGTTTGTTGAGGTAGGCAAGGTCAGCGCGGATCGCAAAGGTGTCCATGCCTTCGGCATTGGTGCGAACGATGTAACCGGTCTCAACCTCGGTGTCCCGCGCGGCCTCCACCAGCCCTCGAAGCCTTTCCCGCTCTTCGGTGTCTTCAATGCGCACCGAAACGCCAATTTGCGACGACGATGGCGTGAGCACCAGAAAGCGGGAGGGGATCGAAATGTTGGTGGTTAAACGCGCGCCTTTGGTGCCAATGGGGTCTTTGATGACTTGCACCAAAATGTTTTGTCCGTCCCGCAGCAACTGGCTGATGGGCGGCGTCTCAGCGGGCTCGCTATCATCGGTTTCGGCATGGCGCCGCCCGATGTCCGAGGCATGCAGGAAGGCCGCCCGTTCAAGCCCCACGTCGACAAACGCGGCCTGCATTCCGGGCAAAACTCTGGCCACCGTACCTTGGTAAATATTTCCCAGGTAAGCACGTCGGCTGCTGCGTTCCACAATCAGCTCCTGCAACATGCCGTTTTCCAATACTGCCACCCGGGTTTCACTGCGGGTAACGTTGATCAGAATTTCTTCACTCATGGTTTCAGCGGACTCCCCTCTGGCAGCGCTTGGGCCCAGCGCAACAATGGCAGGGTTTCAAACAGCGGCAGACCCATCACCCCAGAATAACTGCCTTCGATATGCGCCACCAAACTGGAGCCCAGCCCCTGGATCGCGTAGCCGCCAGCACGGCCCTGATATTCGCCAGCATCAACGTAGGCACTAATACGTTCGTCCGTAAGCGCAGCAAAGGTCACCTGGCTAACCTGCTGGATAGATCTAACCGCTCCCTGTCCATCCACCACCGCCACACTGGAGTAGACCTGATGGGTCTGGCCCGACAGCACCTGGAGCATCTCCTGAGCTTGGTCTTTACTCTGGGGCTTACCAAAGATGCGCTGATCCAGCGCCACTTCCGTATCGGCACCCAACACGGGTTTTGCGTCCGACCGAACACGGGCGCCCGCCACCGCCTTGTCCTGGGCGACACGTAGATTGTATTGGGCCGCCGTTTCGCCCGACCTCGGTTGTTCGATCACATCAACACTGAGCAATTCAAAATTGACCCCAATTTGACTCAGCAACTCCCGTCGGCGCGGCGACTTGGACGCTAACCACAGTGTGGCATTGGCATTATTCACGGTGATAGGGGTGACCTTCTAAAATGCTATAGGCACGATACAGTTGCTCAGCCAAAACAATGCGTACCAGGGGATGGGGTAGCGTCAGTGGGCCCAGGGACCAGCGTTGCTGACAGCCATCCAGGGCTTTTTTTGCCAAGCCATCGGGTCCGCCGATCATTAACGCCACATCGCCGCCCAGACCCAACCACTGCTCCAATTGGCTAGCGACAGCCTGGGTATTTAGTGATCGACCCTGAACGTCCAAGGCAATGGTTCGCACTGCGCCCTGGGCCGCCTTAAGCAAACCCTCAGCTTCTTCAGATAGAGATTTTTCCAGAGACTGAGTCGCGCGACGCTTGGGTAGAGGAATTTCCGTCAGTGCCAAATTGATATGGGCTGGCAGTCGACGACGGTAGTCGTCGAACCCGCGGCTGACCCAATCAGGCATTTTACCGCCGACGGCAAGCAGGCGGATATTCATAGGTGATCGAGGGATTTAGCGATAGAGGTCAGGGTGTGGCGCCGACCGCGGCATCGCCGTCCACGTTCCAGAGCGATTCCAAGGCATAAAATGCCCGAGCTTTGGGCACCATCAAGTGCACCAGAACATCCGCCAAGTCGACCAAAATCCACTCGGACTCCCGCTCACCCTCAACGCCCACCACCGCCATGCCATTTTCTTTGCTGCGCATGATGACGCTGTCCGCCAAGGTCTTCACGTGACGGGTTGAAGTACCCGAGGCGACGATCATGAAGTCGGTGATGGTGGTTTTACCCCGCACATCGATGGTGGAAATTTCCACACCTTTGGCGTCGTCCAGTGCGTCTTGCACCAGTTCTGCCACCTGCTCCGGACTGTAAGCGGGGGATTTTTTGCCGGCCGCTGGGCCGGGGGATGAGCCCTTTTTCAAGAGACTAAATACCTCAAAAACGAATTAGTGCGGGCATTGTAGGAGTGCTGCAGCCCCGGATCAACGGGCGTACAGCCGCGCCGCTGACACATAATCCACCACCGACGGCGGCGTCATGTAATCAATTGGCCCGCCGCTGGCCACCATTTGGCGCACCGCGGTGGCAGAAATTTCCAGTGCAACGCTTGGCATGTGGAAACAAAGACCGGCTTGACTGTGGCGCAAATCCTGGCGATTTTCCGTCACAACAAACCCCAGTGACGCTAGCATTTCTAGGCTGACCTTTGTGGCCGCCCCAGGGCGTTTGATCAGCACTAAATGGCACCACTTCGCTAACGACTCAGCCTGGTGCCAGGTATCCAGCTTCGCGGCCGCGTCGCTGCCTAAAGCCAGTCCAATAGACCCGCCAGGGTATTGGGACTGGAAACCCTTAAGGGTATCGATCATGAAAGAAGGTCCATCGCGATCCAGTTCACGGCGGTCGGCAATCAGCTGATGGCTTGGCTCCAGCGCGAGCTGCAACATCTGCCAGCGCTGCTCGGCGCTGGCTAGGGCCTCATCTCGGTGGGGGGGACGGGCGGAAAGCACCAAATGAACTGCGGCATCCAGTTGCCAAGCCATCTGGCGGGCCACGCTAAGATGCCCATAGTGAACCGGATTGAAGGTGCCACCGAGAATGATCCGCAGGTCGCGATCGCCCGCCGCGCCTTCGCTCAAGAGGCCAGACCCATAGCGCCGGAACTGTGCACCTGACGACCGGTACAAAGCAGGGTCAATATACCCTCAACACATTGCCAGGGGTCACCACTGGCTAGCCCTTTGCTTTGCCGATCCAATAGCGCACATTGGGCCAACAGCTGCGCCAATTGCTCTTCACTTAAGCGGCGCATTGCCCGCTGCAGCAGATTTTTGCGCGCATCCCACACTGCATTGGCGCGGTAAATGGCTTGCAGATTGGCACCCACGGCCAAGCCTTGGCGCAGGGTTAATAACAGACGGGCTTCACGGGTTAAGGTCCAGGCCACCACCGGCAGCGGTGCACCCTCGCCGGATAGTGCCCGGGCAATGCGTAGCGCTCGAGGCAGATCCCCTTCCAGCGCCGCGTCGGACAGCTTAAAGACATCAAAGCGAGCGTTATCGGACACTGCCTCGTCAATATCGGCCGCGGTCACGCTGCCGCCGGCTTTGAGTAAAGCCAGCTTGTCCACTTCCTGGGCCGCGGCCAGCAAATTGCCTTCGATGCGGCTAGCCAAAGCCCGACAGGCCGCACCATCCGCTTGGATACCGCGGCTGATGAACCGTTCACTGAGCCAGCCCGGTAGCTCCGCTGGGCGAATCGGCCAGCAGGTCACAAACACCCCAACCCGATCAATGGCCTTAACCCATGCACTATTGCGCGAGGCTTTTTCGATTTTGCCCGCACTGATCAGCAAAACATCGCCGTCAGCGGCGGCCTGGTCGGCAAAGGCGCGAATAGCGGCGCCGCCCTCGCGCCCGGGTTTGCCTGTAGGCAGGCGTAAATCCAGCAAACGTCGAGAGGCAAATAAGGACATATTGGCGCTGTCGGAGGCCAGCCGGCCCCAGTCAAATTGCTTGTCCACCTCAAACACCAGGCGTTCAGTCAATCCCTGTTCTCGGGCCGCGGCACGCACCGCGTCAGCCGCCTCTAGCACCTGCAAAGGTTCATCGCCGGCAATCAGATACAGCGGACTTAAGCCCTTACTGAGCTGAGAACCGATGCGGTCGGGAGCTAACTGCACAGCTTAGCGAGTCGCCAGCGCGCGGATAATGCGTTGGGCCATTTCGCGAGTCATCTCATCGCGAAGAAATTCTTCTTCGCTGGCGGCACCCAATACCTGGCCCTGGTCAAAGGTGTAATCCCGGTTGATCTCCAGCTGGGTCAAGGGCACCAACTCGCGCCCGTCAAGGGCCTGGACCCGGAACGCCACGTCATAGCGAAGGGCAAATTCACGCACCCGGGCGGTGGCTCCCACCGATTGAACGTCACGGGCCAAGTTGTTGCGTTCAAATACCATTTGGGCGGTGGCATCGTTAGCACTAACAAGCGTTCGACCACCGGCTCTGAGCAGGGTGCTCAGCTCTCGGGCCAACGGGTCATTGCTAGGTAGGTTCATGTTTAGAGCCGACAATTCCGGCGCCAGCTCAGCACTACCACGTGGTGCAAATCCGCAGCCACTGAGCAGCACTAGCGCCAGCGCTGTGATTGCTAGGACGCGAATCACCCTGCCACCACGATGTTGACCAGCTTGCCTGGAACCACAATGACTTTGCGAATGGTGCCCTCGCCAATAAACCGCACCGCGTTGGGTTCAACCCGCGCCAACGCTTCCACATCCTCTTTGCTGGCATCCGCGGCCACGTTGATGCGCCCACGCACCTTGCCGTTCACCTGCACAACAATTTCCAACTCATCGCGAACCAGAGCGGCCGGATCACTGTGTGGCCAGGGTTGGTCGATGACGTCACCGCTATGCCCCAGATTGACCCACAGAGCCTGACATACATGCGGCACCATAGGCGTTAGCAAGGTGGTGACCTGCTCCCAGACCCGTTGCAGCAAGGCTCGGTCCAGGTCGCTATCGCTGGGGTGGCGAGAGGCGGCGTTAACCAGTTCCATCACCGCCGCGATTGCCGTATTAAAGGTGCGCCGACGACCCAAGTCATCTCCCACTTTGTCCAGCGTTTCGTGAAGCTTTCGATACAGATCTTTCTGGCTACCTTGCAATGCGCTAGCGTCAAGCTCTGGCGCCGGGCCGTGCTCTTTGCAGTCACTCACATGGTCACTGACGTTACGCCACAACCGTTTAATGAACCGGTTTGCACCCTCCACACCGGACTCGGACCATTCCAGGGACTGGTGCGGCGGTGAATCGGAAACGGAAAACAGCCGAACGGTGTCAGCGCCAAATTGTTCAATCAGGTGCACTGGGTCCACACCGTTACTGGACGACTTAGACATTTTTTCCACCGTGCCAACGGTCACCGCTTGGCCGTCGCTGGCCAAGGTTGCACCGGACACCGCGCCACGATCGTCAAAGCTCAGCTCAACATCAGCGGGGCTGAAAAACTGTTTGACCCCGTCAGCGTCCTGCCGATAAAAGGTCTCGGCAACCACCATGCCTTGACACAGCAAACGGGTGGCCGGTTCATCGCTGGTCACCAGACCAGCATCGCGCATCAGCTTGTGATAGAAGCGGAAATACATCAGATGCAAAATGGCATGTTCAATGCCGCCCACATATTGATCCACCGGCAGCCAGTAATCGGCTCGCTCGTCCACCATGGCATCGGCATCTGGGCAGCAGTAACGAGCGTAGTACCAAGAGGACTCCATAAAGGTATCGAAGGTGTCCGTTTCTCGTTCCGCCGAAGCGCCACAGCTGGGGCAAATGGTCTGGCGCCATTTTGGATCGGCCTTTATGGGTGATTGAACCCCCATGAACTCCACATCCTCAGGCAACACCACCGGCAGATCTTCTTCCGGCACCGGCACATCGCCGCAAGCCTCACAAAAAATCATCGGAATCGGACAACCCCAGTAGCGCTGGCGGGACACACCCCAGTCACGCAAACGAAAGTTCACCGTGCGCTTGCCCAAGCCTTCAGATTCCAGCCACGCCATGGCCTTTTCTTTGGCCTCATCCACAGCCAACCCATCCAACCAGTCGCTGTTGATCGCCGGGCCGTCACCCTTAAAGGCTTCACCGTCAAAATCCTCGGGCGGTTTGACGGTGCGAATGATGGGCAAATCGTAGGCTTTGGCAAAATCCCAATCCCGCTGATCCTGACCGGGCACCGCCATGATGGCGCCGGTGCCATACCCCATCAACACGTAATCGGCCAGATACACCGGCACTGGTTTTTGGGTAAAGGGATTTAGCGCGTAAGCGCCAGTAAACACGCCGCGTTTTTCCAGGCTGCCATCAGCCAAACGATCAATTTCGCTGGAGGCGGCGGCTGTGGCCTGAAACTCGGTGACGGCATCGCGCTGCTCACTGGAAACGATGTCGTTGATTAACGGATGCTCTGGCGCCAACACGCAGTAGGTCATACCAAAGCTGGTGTCTGGCCGGGTGGTATACACCGACAAGGCGTGATCGGTCTTGACCTCGCCATTGGCATCACAAATTTTCAGCGCAAACTCTGCCCCTTCTGAGCGGCCAATCCAGTTGCGCTGCATGGTCTTTACCGACTCAGGCCAGCCTTCCAGGCCATCCAGGTTATCCAGCAGCTCCTGGGCGTAGTCGGTGATTTTCAGAAACCACTGGGGGATTTCTCGACGCTCAACCAAGGCGCCGGAACGCCATCCACGGCCATCAACCACTTGCTCATTGGCCAGCACTGTTTGATCCACTGGATCAAAGTTCACGGTGGCATTGCGCCGGTAGACCAGGCCCTTTTTGAACAGACGGACAAACATCTGCTGTTCCCAACGGTAGTACTCGGGCCGGCAGGTAGTGACCTCTCGGGACCAATCATAGGCGTAACCCAGACGTTTCAGCTGGCCGCGCATGTGATCGATATTGGCGTAGGTCCAGCGGGCTGGTGGCACTTTATTTTTGATCGCCGCATTTTCCGCCGGCAAACCGAAGGCGTCCCAGCCCATGGGCTGGAGCACATTCTTGCCACACATGCGCTCATAGCGGGAGACAACATCGCCAATCATGTAGTTGCGCACATGACCCATATGCAAAGCGCCCGAGGGATAGGGCAACATTGACAGGCAGTAATACTTTTCCCGGCTAGGGTCTTCGGTCACCCGATATACTTCTCGGGCGTCCCAATCAGCTTGAATTTCGGGTTCCAACTGATGGGGGTTATAAATGGGATCCATGATGTTTGATGCTCAGCCAGTTAGCGGCTGTAATGTTAGTGAATCGCGCATGCTAACCCATCAAGGGGTAGCGCCCAACCGGGGTTTTTACGCCGGTAGGTTCACAGGAACGCCAAGGGCCGTAAATCAAAAACCCAAAGTGCTGAATTTTCCCAGCCCACTAGGGTCTTAAAGAGTAGAGAGATTTACCGAAAACGAGGTAAGCCATGGATAAGCCACTGATTTTATTAATTTACCTGAGTATCATGATGATGAATACCGGGTCAGCCCAGGAAAACGCCCAGGCAAGCAATGGTGCATCGGAACAACCCCGGTTCGACATGGTAATTGGCCAAGATCAGAAACCCAAAGCGTTGGGCGGCGAGGATCCAAAACAGGTTATTGGCGATGCCGGTCAGAGAAACCAGGCGGTTTACGGCGAACCATTAAAGAAGCTTTGGGTACCCAATATATCCAGCTGGAGGGCCATTGATGATCAGCGAATTGTGCTTTACACCAGCCCATTTCGCCCTTATCTGCTAACCCTAAACCGCAAAGCCAATGGGCTCCGGCACGATCAGCGCGTGGCCTTCCAGTTCGACAACAACCATATCTATGCCAATTTTGACCGGATAGTGGTGGATGGTTTTCCCTATACCATCGCCAAGATCGAGAAACTGGACAAAGCCACCGCAAAAGCGCTGATTCGGCGCGACAAGAACCAAGACGCGCCCCAGCCATCGGTCAATGACGATGAAGCGGTGGAAATTGTTTCCCAAGAAGGTGAGATAAGCGACAGCTAGCCCCTGGCGCAATCGTCAGTTGGCCCCACCGATGATCGCTGATTGGCCGATACTTTCAGTCGCCCATGACTAAGGGCGCTGGCGCCTGGGTTGCCGCGTTGTTACCCTGATGCCAGGAAGACTGGGACGACCTCCTGCGATCATTGCGGCAACCTCATCATGAATCTCCTTCAGGAACTGAAACGGCGTAACGTCGTTAAAGTTGGCTTGCTCTACCTGGTTACCGGCTGGGTGGTGTTACAAATTGCCGACGTGCTGTTTGGCCTGCTCACTGTGCCGGATTGGACCTTGCGCTTTGTGTTGGGCCTGCTGGTGCTTGGATTGCCTTTTGCGTTGATCTTCGCCTGGGTCTTTGAAATGACCCCCGAAGGTATCAAGCGGGCAAAAGATATTGATCAGCCCCAACCGATCACCCCCCATACCGGGCGCAAGATGAACGCGGCCATTTTGGGAATGTTTGTCTTATCCGCAGGGCTGGTTGGGTTTCAGATGTTTAGCGCGAAATCCCCATCACCGCCGACGGACCTATCCACCGTGGTGAACACTCAGCCCCCAACACTTGAAGTCGCCGGCGCTGAAGGAACTAGCTCTGACGATAAACCTTCTCTTGCGGTGCTGCCCTTTAGCAACTCCAGCCCAGACCAAAATCAGTCGTATTTTTCCGATGGCCTGTCGGAGAGTTTGATCCATGTTCTGTCCCAGATTGATGGTTTGACCGTAGTGGCTCGAACCTCGTCATTTTCATTCCGCGATAAAGACGCCGATGTACAAACCATCGCCCGGGAGCTGGGCGTAGACACCGTGCTTGAAGGCAGTGTGCAAAGCGCCGGCGGCCAGCTGCGCATCATTGCCAGTCTGGTCAACGCGGCAGATGGCAGCAATCTTTGGTCCAAGCAGTTTGATCGCAGCGCCGACGATGTCTTTGCCATTCAAGATGAAATTTCCCGGGACGTGGTAACGGAATTAAAAGGTCGCCTGCTGGACCAAGATAAAGCCGAAATCGCTCAGCGTTACGAACCATCACTGGAAGCTTACAATGCGTTGCTTCGCGGTCGCGAGCAGTTGGCCATGCGATCGGCTGAGAGCGTGAAAAAGGCTGAAGCCCATTTTCGTCAGGCCCTGAGCTTTGACCCTGAATACCCACTGGGCTTAGTCAACCTGGGCAACAGCCTGATACTGCAAGAGGAATACGGCACAACACCACTGAGTGAGGTGATTGACGAAGCGGAGCAGCTATACCGACAGGCGCTGGCCTTAAATCCAGAAATGGGGGAAGCCTATCTTTCATTGGCCCTCCTCAATGCAAGGCGTGACCTTGATGACCTCGCGCTGTCGATGTTTAAGCGGGCCATAGAACTGAACCCCAATAACGCCACGGCTTATCATTGGCAGTACATTATGCTGCGCGATTTAGGCCAGACCGAAGCGGCAACCGCCAGCATCACTAAAGCGCTTGCCCTCGATCCTCTGTCAGACGTCATACAGGTCAATCTGATCAGCGCGCTTTGGCAGACCGGTAAACGGCAACAGTCAGAAAAGATGCTGAAACAGGCACTGGAGAACAATCCGGACTTTCCAGGGTTTTACAGCTCCCATGGATTCCAAGCGTTTGCGACCGGTCACATCGCCAAGGCGTATCAATGGATGGCACTGGCGATGGAAAAATTCCCAGGTCAGTACCTGCAACATGAAGAGGCGTGTTTTTTACTGGCCCACATGGCTAATCAAGAGCGAGTCAATCAATGTGTCGATGGCCTGAGCCAAATTAACCCACAGCGCGCCGTCTCTGCCCAGATGGAGGCGATGCTGTATTTCGGCGACAGTCACTCAGCCATCGTTACTGGTGAGCGCTTTGTTTCAGAGTCTGTGGCCGTAAGCACGGCGTTTGAACGTCAACTATTGGCCCTTGCCTACCTGTCTGCTGGGCGCTGGCAGGATGCACAATCTGAAATTGCCAAACTTCATCCGGAGCTGGTTGATGCCAACAGCACAGAATTTAATCGCACAAATTTCAAAGCCGCCGTCCACCTTGGACTGATTGATGCGAAATTGGGAAACCGCTCCGCTGCGCAAACCCGATTGAGCACCGTATTAAGCTATCTCGAAGGCGAGGACCGCATTGCCGGGTTAAGTATAGGCATGCAGGACGCGCGCATTCACGCCACACTGGGCAATCGCGAGCTTGCCCTTAGCGCGCTGGACGACGCCATCACCCAAGGTGTGCGGGTAAGCTGGCGCTGGTTGCTCCTTTATGACCCAGCCTTAAGCCCATTGCACCAAGACCCGGAATACCAGCGACTGGTTTCGGTGGTCCAAGCCGATATGAAAAACCAACTGGATTGGCTAGACAGTAATCCTCAATCGCCGACGCTTTAGCGATGTTCACTATGGATCGCGAACCAGCCTAACGGCCTGAACCTCGCGACCGAATGGTCCGTCTGGATCGATGGGTGAACGAAAGGTCGTACCAAATCGAAAGTTCCAACCTCGCGCTCTAGGACCAACAAAACTACTTCCCTGCTCCAACGCGGGTGTGGCAGACCAGAAGTTACCCAATAGATGAAAATCGCCGGTATGGGGAAACACCGTTAAATTCAACGCTGGGTGATGACAGCGGCGTTCAATCACCGTCGCCAACTCGTGGGCATTGGGCAATCGCCAGTCAGTAAATCCGCCCACACCACCACCGTTGTTGTGATCCTGCGCTGCCAGCAGCGCCTCATCCCAGAAAAACTCCGCTGTGGAGGACAACTCGCAGTGATCATCGTCCAGGAAATCCGCGCTACCCCCATCGTTAAGCTGGTAACCCAGGGGGCATCGCTGCCACATTAAATTCACCTGAGTGTCCAAGACCGTGCCGCTGGCCACGCTGAGGTCATATCGGGACGTGGGTGTTGTGGCCGTCAACAAGGCATTGCAATTCTGGGTAGACTCCAGCGGCTGAGCATTCAAGCCCCCCATGACCTGACAGGCCATCAATGCCAATGCGATCCGGATTGGTTTGTTCATGGTCGAATTCCTCATGGTTGGGTGCCTCCTCGAACCAGTCGTACCGGCTGGTGGATGGATTTATCGGCGATGCGAACGGTATCGGCGCCGTTCGATGTGGTTCGGCCGTTCACCGACCAAGCCTGGCTTGGATCAGCAGCGCTGGTTGCGTTGGTCCAGGTTATGGTGCCAAAGGAAGCGCTGAAAACACCGGAGTGCATTGCCGACTGATTGGTATCTAGATTCAACAACGTAAAGGCTTCCTCCACCGTTGGGAGCCGCCAGTCCGTGAATCCGCACAGGGCCTCCTCATTGACCCGTTGGACAAAGGTCTCGGTATCGCACTGCATGGGTTCAAACACTTCGCAAGCACTGCCGCCGTTGGGATTGCTGGGATCACCACAATTGGTTGTGTCCCAGCACCTATCCCCGCCAAGCGCGGGTTTAGTGCCGGCAACACCGCCATCGTTCACGCCGCGGGTGTTGACCCAGGCGAAGTTCCAAAAGACGTAATGCAGATCCCTTGGCGAGTTTTGATTTTTGTCTTCCCACACCAATCCAGTCACCTCATCGCGCAAGCAGCTGACCTCTTCGGGGAATGCACTGTCGGGCAGTTCGTTTCCGTCGGTATCTAGTTTGGTAAACGAAAAACCGGCGTGACCGTCAACGTCGTCATCCTGGGTCACGTCGAGGCCCAGGTCACCGTCCTGATCGGGCAAGCCTTGCAGCGGGCACAACTCGGCGGTGGCGCTGGCAAGGCCCAAACAGTAATTGGTGCCGGTATCGTTGACCACGGTCATAGTGCCCGGCCCATCATCATCGATAATTAGGGTTCGCGTGCGAGCACTACCTAGCCTGGCATTGCCAGCGACATTGCTGATTTCAACAAAAAAGTCCTCAGCGTTTTCTTCGGCGTTGTCCGACAACAAGTCCACCGGCAACGGCGCCACGGTTTGCCCAGGCGTTAGGGTGATCTGGCCACTGATCGCCGTATAGTCGCTGCCCGCTTCAGCGGTCCCAGGGATGGTGGTGTAGTCCACCGTCACATCGGAGTTGACCGCCCTTTCAAGCACAATCTCTAGCGACTGACTGAGGGTCGATTCAAACGCTTGCTCCGATTGAACAGGACGAATAAATACCATGGGCTCGTCATCAAAAATCAATCCCAGCTGTTGGGACTGGGCCAGCGTTACATTGCTACTGGGGTTGGATAAGGTCAGCTGAACAGATTCACTAAACGCACCATTGAAGGCGGCCCCTTCCACCTCCGTGTCGCCGTTGACGGTGACCGCCACATTGCCCAATACATCATCTACCGCAATGGTTAAGGTGCCGCTGACCGGAGTGAAATCACTGCCCGCCTGGGCGCTAATTCCGATCACCGAATAGTCGACGGTGACTGGTTGGTCCTGGGGCTCAGAAAGCAAAACTGGAAATACTAATTGGGTCAGTCCGCTGTCACCCTCGGTAACGCCGGCGCGACCTAAAGACAGCAACGGCAACGGCGCAACCAAGGGTTGAGTGCTGTCGCGAACCAAACGAACAAAGGCAGGCTCGGTTCGCTGGTGGCTGCTGACCTGTCCGGTTTGGAAATTCACCACCATGGTATCGGGACGCTCGCCGGTTGGAATCAACGGCGTTGAACTCCAAAATGCTTCCGGTGGCGTGGCGGGAAATGGCTCGGGCTCGATAGCCGGTGACTGACACTCCATGATTAATGTGGCCAGTTCTTTGATGTTGGGTAGGCGCCAGGCAGCGCCGGCTAAGGTGTTGCTGGATGCTGCGTTCAACGCCTCAGACCAGTCAAAGTCCGTTTGCCCGGTGAGCTGGCAAGTATCATCTGCCAGCGTTGAGGTGCCGTTATCCTCTAACGTATAACCCAGCGCGCAGCGCTGCCAGGCAAGGCCTGTGTACACATCCACAATGCTGCCATCGGCCTGATCGGCATAGCGGGACGGATCAAGATCAGTTAGGCAGAGCCGGCCGGGGCTTGGCGCGGGGGTGCCCTCAGGGTTAACCACCAGGCCGCTATCGCTGGCCAGCACGTCCGTCAGATTAGCCACAATGGCCTCAGCGACCCCCTGGCCTTCAAACCCCTGCTCGACCAGAAACACCTCGGCCAGAATATCAACGGACAGGGTGTATTCGCCGCCCACATTTACGTCTGGCAAGGGAATTTCGCCGGTGTATAGTCCGGTGTTGTACATCACCGGTTCACCGGGCAAACCCCAGTTGAAGGCGCCGTTCACAGGCCCTCCCGGTTCAGTGCTCAATTGCAGACCGCCGCTGGCGGCGTTGGCTCGTGACACCCGCTGGGTGCGGGTCAATGTATAGAAATCGCCGATGCTAACGCCGCCGGCCAATACCGTTTCCTGATTCAACACCGTGCGACACAGTGCGGCCCGCTGGCCACCGGAGCCACAGACGCTCACATCAATTTGCCAGCGAGCGAAGCTGTTGGGCGGGGCTCCAGCATTGGGGCCACCATCACTTGGGAAGCGAGATTTCAACATCAAATCGGTGGGGTGAATCGTGAATTTAGGCTGTTCGTCTACTGACTGCTTGGTAAAGGTGCCGCGCCATTGACTGGTCGCCCGGCCATGAAGTTGTTCGTTGACATTGTGATCCCCGGTGCTGGCCGATGCCCTGATCACTCCGGTGTCATCGATATAGCTCCAAACATCACCGAAATGGGCCCACTGGGTAGCGGCAACGTTGGCAATGGAAACAAACTCATCCAGCACAAAGGGAATTTCGTCTTCGCTCAAACTCACCAAGCGCTGACCGTCTTGGTAAAGCTGCAACCAACCAAATGCGGCCTGACTGCTAGGCGATACAGCGGCGCCTAATATCGCCGCCAGGCAGAGTGCTTTGGCTCTTTTATTGATCGAAAATCTCATTGGTCTTCTCCTGCTACCAGACGAATGAACAGTGGGTCAGCGTGAAGGTTTATGTCTGTGGAGCCCGATTCAAAATCCACCACCACAACCCCGTTGGCACCCAGCACCGGCTGGGATGTCCAGTAACGGCTATCGACCGTATTGGGAAAGTAATCCTGGTCGATCCGCGGCGAATCACCGGCACCGTAATGGACCAAACCCAGCAGTTCGCTGCGAGTTGGCAGACGCCAGCGAGTCAGACCGCAAAGGGCCGCACTATTGATTGCGGCGATAAGCCCCCCGCTGTCGCACTGGTCGTCGTTGAAACATTGCCCGCGATTTTCAACGCCGGCAAAGCCGCCATCAAAAAAGCCCGTGCCGTTAAACCAGGAGTAGGTGTCGGTAGCATTGCTAACACCCCCGTCGGATTTCACCTCCCAGATCAACCCGGTGACCTGGTCCTGCACGCAAGACCAAGGCGTGGTGAGGTAATCGGCGGTTTGGTCTGCTAGGGGAACGCCGGCACCGTCGAGTTTGATAAATTGAAAACCGGCCGCACCATCACCGTCGGCATTGTTGGTTACATCCCGGCCGTTTTCCCCATCCTGATTGGGAAAGTTATCGGTGCCGGCGGCCGTATCATTGCAGGCCAGGCCGTCATCATCAAAGGTGGCGCAGGTGGTAATACCGGTATCGTTAAGGGCAGAAACGCCAGGAGTGGAAAAGAAATCGTCGTTAATTAATGTACCGGTAGCAAGGGAAATTCCTCGCGCAACGTTGGGCCCTGCGGCCAGTACATTAACCTCAAACTGTTCGTTATCTTCCACTGTCCCATCACCCACACCCAGCACAACGATTTCGCCGCTTAAGGCAAACGCTGGGATGGTGACGCTGGAGTTAAGCGGCTGATAATCGTTGTCAGCCTGGGTTGCTGACAGGTCCGCGGTGGAGAAATCTACTTGCGTGTCCGTGCAGCTCACCCTGTCTAAGGTCAAGGGAAACCCTAGCGCCGTGGTGCCACTGTTACCCTCGTTCACCGCCACTGGGGATAGATCCACAATGGGCAGCGGATCATCGTTGGTGATGTCGCCGATCGCTGAATCATTGGCAAAGGCCGCGTTGGGGGTCAAGCCGGAAAGAGCCAATGAAAACTGTTCATCAGGCTCAACACAGATGTCGCCGTTAACCAACACATCAAGGTTGGCTGAGGTGCTAAACGCTGGCAGGTTAAGATTGCCGGCTGCCGCTGAGAAGTCATCACCGGAGGTTGCCGAAGCCCCAGCGGTGGCATAGTCCACCTGCACATCAGTACAACTCACTCGATCCAACTGGATGGTAAAGCTCAGTGGCTGGCTGCCTGCGTTGCCTTCTGCCAACGGCGGCTGTGCGATGACACTAAGCTGCGGCACTGGGTCATCGTTTTCGATGGTGATAACCCCATCAAGGCGCCCCGGCAACACGTTTCTGGAAAGG
>CAZLJY010000102.1:0-16398 GCA_964559945.1 uncultured Gammaproteobacteria bacterium
GGGTGTTTGGGGTCAGCCGATTCCAGTCAGATTGCACTACCTGGGAAAGGGCGGTGAGTTGACGCAGCTTCAGGCCCTCGTCAAAGGCCTAGGTACTGGGCCCATTGGGCTCGGCAGTGGCGGTCGGGCAAGGTCGTCGCCCAGAGGAGGACTCAGGGGTGGGCTGTGGAGGTAACAATGGCTTGTCAGACAACGAACTAAATCCTCAAAACAATCGACTCAGGGTGGTGCTTTGTAAATGATGGTTCTGTCAACGTTGGCCGCACCGTCGCAACTGGTTACACTTTACCGTTACCTTAAGCGCGCAATCCATCTTGCCAAAAACCAGCGACACGCCAAAATCCAGCGGTTTGGCCCAGCACTTGGTGCTACGCCTGCGAGAAAGTGCCTTTATTATTTTGGCGCCCCTGGCGATTTATCTCCTGATTGCGTTAATCACCTACGACCCTTCAGACCCGGGTTGGTCCAACAGCGCCTCCACCGACAACGTACAAAACAGCGGTGGCGTCGTCGGTGCTTGGCTGGCAGACATTGGATTGTTGTTGTTTGGTTTCTTAGCCTTTGGGCTTCCGGTCATGCTGGCGTGGTGGGGATGGTTAATTCTGCGCGGTGCCCGTGATGGGGTAACGGGCAAAGCCGAGTTATGGATTCGTCTGGCCGGCTTTGCGTTAATTGTGGTGGCGGGGGCGGCTTTGGCGCATCTGCATTTTTCCACTTCCCATCCGATGGTGGCCGCTGGCGGCGGAGGCATTATTGGCGCCACCTTTGGTAATGCCCTGGGTAGCGTTGCCGGTGAGTTGGGCTCCACGCTGGTATTTCTGGCCCTGTTTCTTTCCGGCATCACGCTCTTTACCGGTTTGTCCTGGCTGCGTCTAACGGATCGAATTGGCGCGGTGACCTTACGCTTTGTGGCCTGGATAAAGTCTCTACCGGAAGCCTGGGCAAACTGGCGCGAAGGACGTCGTGCCAGACGCAGCCGCATCGAGGTGCGCAAAGCCGATACTGTCAAACGCAGCAAGCAGGCGCCGCGCAAGATCAGTGCAGCGCCGGACAAGGTGGAAAAGAGCACCCGGGCAAAGAAAGAAAAGCAGATGCCGCTTTTCACCGACATTCCCAGCGGCGAATTGCCGCCTCTGCACCTCTTGGACGAACCCAAAGAACAAGCCAAAGGCTATTCGCCAGAAGCACTGGAGGCCTTGGCCCGGCAGGTTGAGTTGAAACTGGCGGATTTCAAAATTGAAGCCCAGGTGGTGGAAGTGTTTCCGGGACCGGTCATTACGCGCTTTGAGCTAATGCCAGCGCCGGGCATTAAGGGCAGTCAGATCAGCAATTTGTCCAAAGACATTGCCCGCGGGCTGTCGGTTATCAGTGTCCGGGTGGTGGACGTGATTCCTGGCAAGTCGGTGATTGGTCTTGAGATTCCCAATGCCAACCGGCAAATGGTGTTTCTCAGCGAGATTTTGCGCTCTAAAGCCTACGACGACGCCAACTCACCCATGACCCTCGCATTAGGCAAAGATATTAGCGGTAAACCGGCGGTGGCTAATCTGGCCAGAATGCCTCACCTATTGGTGGCCGGTACCACCGGCGCCGGTAAGTCTGTTGCCATCAACGCAATGATTCTCAGCTTGCTCTACAAAGCCTCGCCGGAGCAGGTCAGGCTGCTGATGATTGATCCAAAAATGCTTGAGCTGTCGGTGTACGAGGGCATTCCCCACTTGCTGGCGCCGGTGGTCACGGACATGAAAGAAGCCTCCAATGGTTTGCGTTGGTGTGTGGCTGAGATGGAACGGCGTTACAAACTGATGTCGGCCATGGGGGTGAGAAACCTGGCGGGCTTCAATAAGAAAATTCGTGATGCCCAAAAAGCCGGCGAACCCATCACCGACCCGCTGTTTGAACCCGACCCATTGTCGCCGTCGGCGGGCCCAGAAGAGCTCAGTACATTGCCATTCATCGTGGTGATTATTGACGAATTTGCCGACATGATGATGATTGTGGGCAAAAAGGTGGAAGAGTTGATTGCCCGACTTGCGCAAAAGGCGAGGGCATCCGGCATTCATCTGGTGTTAGCCACCCAGCGCCCGTCTGTGGATGTCATCACCGGCTTGATCAAAGCCAACATCCCGACTCGAATCGCCTTCCAGGTCTCCAGTCGAGTGGATTCCCGGACGATCCTTGATCAACAAGGTGCAGAGCAATTGCTTGGCCATGGTGACATGCTGTTTCTGCCGCCAGGTACGGCCAATGTGGAGCGTATTCACGGCGCCTTTGTGGACGATCACGAAGTCCACGCGGTGGTGAAGTACCTATGCTCCCATGGGGAACCCAGCTACCTAAATAATGTCTTAAGTGATGCACAGACAACCTATGACGGTCAAACCATAGGCGCAACGGGACTGCCGGAGGCCAATCCGGATGATCAAACCGATGAGCTGTATGACAAAGCGGTTTACGTGGTCACCGAATCGCGCCGGGCGTCTATTTCCAACGTCCAGCGGCGTCTGCGCATTGGTTACAACCGCGCCGCCAGGCTGGTTGAAGAAATGGAAGCGGCCGGTGTGGTCAGCGCTCCCGAACACAACGGCAATCGGGAAGTTCTGGCGCCACCACCACCGAAGGATTGATGGCATGCAAGTAATGAAAAACCCGTTGGCGTATTACCGAGGCCGGGCCAAGAGGGCTTCATGCTGGTTCCTGGCATTGCCACTATTGCTGTGCTCAGCGGTGGCGATTGCGACGGATGAATCCGACGCGCGCGCCACAGGTCTGATTGATCAATTCAGCGCCGGCCTTACCAGTTATCAGGCAGATTTTGTGCAGGAGGTCATTGACGACCAGGGCCGCCAGATAGAGCGATCCTGGGGCCAAATGTCTCTGGCCACCCCCAGGCAACTTCGTTGGCATTACCTGGGTGAGTTTGAGCAGCTCATCGTTGCGGACGGGAGCAAGGTTTGGAACCACGACGTGGATCTTGAGCAGGTGACGGTAAAAGACCAGGAGCTGGCGGTGGACGATTCCCCGCTCTATCTGCTGATGGCTCCCGAGGCGATGGAGTCGCTGTATGACGTTTCTTTAGGTGGCGCCCTTGAAGACATCCAACTGGTTCGCCTAATGCCCAAGGAAGCGCGCTCGGATTTCGATTGGATTGAACTGGGTTTTCGCAACAACCTGCTGGCTGTGCTGCTGATCCAAGATGCCTTTGGCCAACAAACGCGAATCCAGTTCTCCGAGCCGGTGCGCAACGTTGACTTAGCAGATTCCCTGTTTGTGTTTGAGCCCCCTGAAGGGGTAGATATTCTGTCCGCTGACGAGCTTAGCTTCGAAGCCCTGGATACCACCGAATAACGCCATCGAAAGTGTGAGAGAACGGAAAAAATACCAGTTTTCGTTCTCGTTGTTGAAAGAGCCAAGGAAGGTTTTTTTCCACAGCCGGCTAGTATTCTAGCCCCTGATTCCTGACAATATCGCCCTTTTACCCAGGTCCCCTCATGTTAGATCCACAGCTGTTAAGAAATGACCCCGAAGACGTGGCACGGCGCCTCAGCGTTCGCGGCGTCTCCCTGGATATCCAGTCACTGAAAGATCTAGAGGGTCAGCGTCGTGAACTGCAGTTGCGCACCGAACAACTGCAAGGCCAGCGTAAAACCTTGTCCAAGAGTATTGGTAAGGCGAAGGCCGCGGGCGAAGACGCAGCGCCGATTATGGCCCAAGTAGGGGAGATTGGTCAGGAGCTGGAGCGTGCCGCAGCAAAATTTGACGCGGTAAGCACGGAGCTTGAAACCCTGTTTCACCAGCTGCCGAATTTAGCCCACGAATCCGTTCCTGAGGGCAAAGACGAGTCAGCCAACCAATTGATCAGAACCGAAGGCGAAATCCCCAGCTTCGACTTCCCGGTCAAAGACCACGTTGATCTAGGGCAGGGGCTAGGCGGACTGGATGCGGATTTGGGCGCTGCGCTATCGGGCTCACGATTTACCGTGTTAAGTGGTGCCGTGGCTCAGCTGCACCGGGCGCTCGCGCAGTTTATGCTGGATCTTCACACCACCGAACACGGTTACAGCGAGGTTAATGTGCCGTTGTTGGTGCGTTCTCAGGCCATGTTTGGCAGTGGCCAGTTACCCAAGTTTGCCGATGATGCCTTTGCCACCGGTGATGAGTCACCTCATTACCTGATTCCAACGGCTGAGGTGAGTCTGGCCAACTTGGTGGCTGATCAGATCATCGATGAAAAAGATTTGCCGCTGCGTTGGGTTGCCCATACGCCTTGTTTCCGTCGGGAAGCAGGATCTTACGGCCAAGACACCCGAGGCCTTATTCGGCAACATCAATTCGAAAAGGTGGAGCTGGTTCAGGCAGTGAGCCCGGAAAATTCCTACCAGGCTCTGGAGGACCTCACCGCCCATGCGGAGCAGGTGCTTAAGCGATTGGGATTGGCCTATCGAGTCATGTTGCTGTGTACCGGCGATATGGGTTTCGGCGCAACCAAAACTTACGACCTTGAGGTTTGGTTGCCGGGCCAAGACAGTTATCGTGAAATTTCATCCTGTTCTAACTGTGAAGCATTTCAGGCAAGGCGGATGAAAGCCCGGTACCGCCCCGCAGGAGCACAAGGCGGCAAGCCGCAACCCCTGCATACCCTCAATGGCTCTGGGTTGGCGGTGGGTCGAACCTTGGTGGCAGTCTTGGAGAACTATCAACGAGCTGATGGCAGTATTGAGGTGCCTGAGGTGCTGCGTGGATACATGAACGGTCGGGAAGTGATTGAAGCGCCCTGAGTGGGTGATGAGTCGCCCAAACCGTTAGCCTTGGCAGATTACTGAGGCCAAAAAAAAGCCGGACATTGTCCGGCTTTTCCGTAGCTTAAGTGATGTTCTTAATCTTCGCCTAAGGCAAACCCTAAGATGTGCAGTAAGCCGGTAAACACGTTATAGATGGACACAAACAGTGTTACCGTGGCGCTGATGTAATTGGTTTCACCACCGCGCACGATTGCCTGGGTTTGCCATAGAATCAGTCCGCTGGAGAGCAACACAAAAACGCTGGAAACCGCCAGGCCTAAGGCCGGGATCTTCAAAAAGATGTTGGCAATGCCGGCCAAAAATGCCACCAAAAGACCCATGCATAAAAACTGGGCCATGCCGCTTAAATCCCGTTTAGTGGTCAGGGCAATGCCGGACATCGCAAGAAAGACAATGCCAGTGCCACCCATGGCGAGCATGACTATTTCACTGCCATTACTAAACGCTTGCACGTAAAGGCTGATGATGGGCCCCATGGTTAAGCCGAAAAACCCGGTGAGCGCAAACACGCTGAGCAGCCCCCAGGCGCTATTGCGTAAGGCTTGAGTAAGAAACATCAAGCCGAACGCGCCGCCGAGAAAAATCCAGGGCGAAAAGGGTGCCATGTTGGTTCGTATAGCGACGAATGCCATCGCTGCGCTAAACAGCAAGGTCATCGACAGCAACAAATAGGTATTTCTCAGAACCCGGTTGGTGGCCAGTACCGACTGGGCCGGGTTTTGCATGGAATAGGGTTGTTCCATTAAAAGTCTCCAGGTTAGGACAAATCGTTAATCATTAGATATTGGGCCCTTTGGGCCGAAATTCACCTTTATTGGGTGAATTTCCGTAAGAGTACCAGTTTTTCTGACCCTTGCGGGCAGGACTGGTTCCGCAAATAGTAACGCGGTTGGGGGTCAAGGGCTTGTCAATATTTCCATGGGTACCGCGTTTGCGCCGTTACTTACGTGATTCCCGAGCTATTGCGACAGGCCTTATAGTTTCTTGGCGACGGCGATCATGGATTTGGCCAGCGGTGCGATCCTGCCTACCGGGTAAATGGTTTCCACAGTTAGGCCCTGTTCCGTGAGCAAGGTTGTCAGACTGGATTTTGACCAGAACTTGATATGTCCGCCGTCCCACAGTGGATCCCAGTGGGCCTCCAATTTTCCACTTAGGGCCAGCAACAGGTTTTTCAAATAGCCATGGTATGGGGTTGAGATGAGTGCCAGCCCACCGGGTTTGAGCAGCTGGCTGACGCTGTGAGCAAATTTTCGAGGCCAGAAGCAGTGCTCTACAACTTCCAGCGAGACCACGGCATCAAATTGCCCATAACTTGTTCTCAAGTCATCGTAGGCCGAGCCCAGTGCGAACGTGGCGCCGGGATTTGCTGCGGCCGCTTGAGTGATTCCCGATTGGGATGTGTCGACAGCGGTTACCTGAAATCCTTGCTCTACCATCTTGCCGGCGATAGCCCCGTTGCCGCAGCCTAGCTCAAAAACGGTGCCTTGAGCCGGCAATCGTTCTAACAACAATTGGCGGACCGGGGGCCACAGGTATTGGTTGCCCCAGGCGGGCTCCGCACTGTGGTACTCATAGTGTGAATGTTCTTCCATATCCGCTGAGAGTTTAGGGCCAACAGCCCTTGGGGTCTAATGGTCTGCGAGAGGATTGACTTAAGGTTGAGTTTTCAAAGACACGGTGGGCCGGAACCGTTATCATCCCGGCCATCCCCATTTAGCGAGGCAGAGAAATGCGCGTAAATTTAAACCTAGTGGTAGGGACAATCATTGCGGCAATGCTGTCCGCCTGCGGTGGATCAACGGAACCTGAAACGCCGGCTGTCGTTGAACCGGCCAAGACAATGGCGCAACCCCAGCCGATACCTAAATATTCGGCCTCGGCTTTCTTCGACACGGTTTCCTACTTTATGGCCTCGTCCAGCGGCCACGCGTTTTCCCCTGATGGCCAGTCGCTGCTGGTATCAACAGACCTCACTGGCGTGTTTAATTTGTATCGCTTGCCAGTGGATGGCGGCGATGCGGTGCAGCTCACCCATTCAGAAGATGTGGCCCGGTTTGGTCTTAGCTGGTTTCCTGCCGATTCGCGCATTCTTTACGTCTACGACGGCAATGGGGATGAGTTGGATCATGTGGCGGTGCTTAAGGAGGATGGCAGCAGTCAGGATTTAACCCCGGGTACTGACCTTAAAGCATCGTTTATTCGGTTTAGCGGCGATGGTGACTATTTCTATCTTTCAACCACAGAACGTAACCAGCGCAGCTTTGATGTGTACCGGTATTCAGTGGCTGACTACAGCAGGGAAATGGTCTTTGAAAACCCGGGTTTTTCCATTGGTGATATCAGCCCAGACGGCCGCTGGATTGCGTTAAATAAGCCCCGCACCAGCGCCGATTCGGATATTTATTTGGTGGACCTGAGCGCACAACAGCCGGAGCCTGTGTTAATTACTGAGCATACCGGCAACGTGAGTTTTTCCACCTATGAGTTTGCACCGGACAGCAGCTACCTAAGTTATGCCACAGACCAACACGGCGAGTTCGCCCAGGCTTGGCAATACGATTTATCAACCAAAACCCACCGCTCGCAAATTGTGGCGGATTGGGATGTGCAGTACGTGCTGCATTCCCATTCAGGCCGTTATCAGGTGTCCGGCGTTAATGAAGATGCACGCACCGAGGTTACTGTGACAGACCTGAACACCGGACAAGATTTAGCGTTGCCAGATTTGCCGCCGGGTGACCTTCGTAGCATTCGTTTTTCTGCTGGCGACAATCACTTGGCATTGGTCGTCAACGCAGACGATTCTCCGTCCAACATCCATCTGATTGATCTGGCCAACAACAGTAGCCGGCAGCTAACCGATGCGCTGAATCCCGAAATTAAGCAGGAGCATTTGGTGCGCAGCGAGGTGATTCGGTACCCAAGTTTCGACGGACTTGAAATTCCGTCCATCCAGTATCGACCCATCAACGCCAGTGCGGAAAACCCGGTGCCCGCTTTGGTGTTGGTCCACGGCGGGCCGGGCGGCCAGACCCGCACCGGCTACCGAGCGATGGTTCAACACCTAGTAAACCACGGCTATGCCGTGCTGGGTGCCAACAACCGGGGCTCCTCAGGTTACGGCAAAACCTTTTTTCACCTGGACGACAAACGACACGGTGAGGAAGATCTTCAAGATATTGTCTACGGCAAAAAATATCTGGAATCTTTGGACTGGGTGGACGGTGATCGAATCGGCATAATTGGCGGCTCCTACGGCGGTTACATGGTGGCAGCGGCATTAGCCTTTGAGCCGGAGGTGTTTGAGGTCGGCATTGATATTTTTGGCGTCACCAACTGGGTAAGAACCTTGGAGAGCATTCCGCCATGGTGGGAAGATTTCAAAGAGGCGCTATATGATGAAATGGGAGATCCAGCCACCGATGCTGAGCGCCACCGTAAGATCTCGCCACTGTTTCATGCCAGCAATATCGTTAAGCCGCTGCTGGTAGTGCAGGGCGCCAACGATCCCCGAGTATTAAAAGTGGAAAGTGATGAACTGGTGGCCGCGGTCCAGAAAAATGAAGTGCCAGTTGAGTACCTGGTGTTTGATGACGAAGGACACGGTTTCGCTAAACGGGCTAACCGGATTGCCGCGTCAGAGGCTTACGTGAAGTTTTTGGACGCATATCTCAAAAACTAACGGGTAGCGCATGAGCTAGGAAGGCATCTCAGCCTTCCTAGCCTTGTAACGCTTCCCAGAAAGCCCGGCGAGAGACTGCGTGCAGCGGTCTTTTTTTCACCGGGCAATTCTCTGCAACACCCGCATCTCAAATCTAGCGGGCGTGATAAATCCTGATTGTGCAGTTTTTGCTGAATGCTGGAACGGGTAATGATTAGTTTGCGGAGAATCGGTATTGTGAACGCCGGCCGGCATCTGACCCAAAAAACCATGACCCTATCCCAGCGTGCTCTCCTGCTGTTTTTGTCGTTGGCCCTTGCCGTTGTTTATGGGGCTCAAGCCAGTGAACCGAGTATTGGGTTTGCCGTGGGCGCCCACGACGGCTCAATTAGATTGTTGCACCGCGAAGACCTGACGCGGAAAATTACTTCGACAACCACCGTCACCTACCAAACGAAAGGCGCCAACGGCGGACCGGTGTTTGAGATCTCCTTCGCTGATGTCGATCAGGCAACCGGCTTTGGATTCGATGATCCGGCACGGGGAGCAACCCGCCGCGCCACAGTGATTGCCGCCTTTCAACACATCTCCAGCACGCTACCAACCCACTCGGGCACAGCTCGGGTGCGTCTTGAGCTATCGCTTAATGACGCCAATTTTTTCTCGGCTGCTCAGGCATTTCCGTTTTTCCCAGGCCACCCCTGTGAAGAAGGATTTGTCACACCCTTGATGTACCGAGCCATTGTGCGCAATGAGCATGTGGGAGATTTTGATGGGTCGATTGTGGTGAATTTTCTCAATAGTTTTGATTTCAACGATGACCACAATGAATCTCCAGGCGCCAACCAGATCGATCTTTTTTCTCTGATGTTGCACGAGGCGGTACATACGCTGGGATTCCTAGGCTTCGCCTACGACGATACCGGGCACCCGCGATTTTTGTGTGACCCCTTATTCGTTTTGCCCAATTATTTGCAGGCAGCTCGCAATGAAAACGATCAGCCTTTGTGGGAAGAGGTTAACGGCGTCCCCAGGTTTGTTGGCGATTTGGATTTGGACGTTAACCCAGCATCGTTTCATTACGTTCAGCTAGATGGCTTTGATCGCGATGCTACCCGTTTGGACAGATCCCAATTTCTACAGGACGGCGAGCTGTTTCAGATCTATTCAGGCCACTGGCATCGCGATGTGGGAGTCTTGATGAGCCCTAACATGCCTGCCAATGGCACCAGATTCAGCGCTTTGTCGCCGCAGACACAGAAATTTCTCGACGATGCGGTGGGCTATGCAAAAGGAGGCGAGGCCTCACTGTTTGGGTTAACAGGATCCTGGTTTGATCCCGACAGCTCGGGTCGAGGCTTTAATTTGCAAATGGTCACTGAGGATCGATTTCTGATCTTTTTTTATGGTTATCTGGATAGCGGAGAGCGACTGTGGTTAATCGGTGATTACACGGGACCCATCGCGTTAAACACCGACATCCAAGTCAACATGCTCGAGGCCAATGGTGGCTCCTTTGGAGACTTTGACCCTGACGGCGTATCGGTTACCGACTGGGGCACGCTTCAGCTTAATTTCCGTGATTGCGACAACGGCCAGGCCAGTTTGGTGGGGGCGCCAGGAATGGAGGCGCTGAGCCTGGTTAAATTGGCCAGCGTATCGGCGTTGTCATGCAGCGGTGGCTCCGCAGTCCGCTAGGGACGCTTCTGCCGCCTAGGGATTTTATTGTGAATTTATGGGGCCAGGCTCAAAAATCTTAGTAAACCCCTGAGTTGAATTAGGGTAATTTTTCCTGTTCCAGGATCCTGGCGCTAACGGTGATCCCTAGCTTCACAGCTTTTCTACATTTATCTCGCTAATTTGTCAGTCACAGCCGCCGGGATAATTGGATAAGCGAGTCTCAATTTCAAACGGTGTTTTTAACACGCCTAACAACTTTCCAAGTGGTGGCCGTCAAAAGTTCGGCGTAAGGTACAGCGCCAAACTTGCGTCACTCTATGTTGGGTTTACTGCAAGCCTCACCTAATAGTTGGGTAGGAAAAATTGCCTATGCCGGTCAGTCGATGGGGTCAAGCTTTCGTTTGACTGGTGGGTTTTGAATTCAGGAGAGATCTGAAAGAGCTGATAAAATATCAGCTAACCGCTTCGAGTAAAGGATTACGACAATGAAGATATTCAAATTTTTAAGCCTGTTCACGTTTCTATTTTGGAGTACGACACAGGCCGCTACTGTCGGCTCTGAGTTCACCTACCAAGGTGAATTGATGCAATCGGGTCAATCAGCAGATGGCATCTATGATTTTGAATTTGAGCTATTTGATGAAAGTGCCGGAGGAGTTTCCGTTACACCGACTATTACCCTGAACGACATTACAGTGACCGGCGGTGTATTCACGGTTTTGCTTGATTTTGGTTTCGACCCTTTTGTCGGTGAGGCGGTTTTTCTTGAGATTCGCGTTAAACAACCCAGTGTCGTTGATTTTACGACCCTAGCGCCACGCCAGGCCATAACGCCGACACCCTATGCCATACAGTCTGAGTTTGTTGGGGTGAATGGTGTCGATAGTGACAGCATTGTCGACAGTGCGATTAGTGCTGCGGATATTGGCCCAAATGCTGTGGGTTCTAGTGAAATTATTAACGAGTCAGTCAGTGCTTCGGATATTGCGGAAAATGCCGTTGGCGGCAGTGAAATTTTAAGCAGCGAAGTGCAGCAACGAGTCAGCGGGACATGCCCAATTGGGCAGGCAATCGGTACTGTCAATCAAGATGGAAGTGTGAATTGTCAAACTGCCGGCGATACGGATTGGAATGAAGACGTTGACACAGTGTGGACCGATAGAAATGTTGCTATTGGTGACAGCAATGCAAACATAGGCTCAGGCACTTTTGTTGTCCACGGCCCATTTGACGATACTTTTGGCGGTATGTTTGTCAATGTGGATGGTTCAGGGACTCAGCAACCTTTCTATGGATATGCAACCAACGATACATTTCGTGCGTGGACTGAATTTTCTGCAGAAACCGATCAATGGCGAGTAAATATCAATAACGGTTATCGATTCTTTGTTACAAGAACGGGTCAAGTAGGCGTAAATGAATCAAACCCACAAGCCACGCTACATGTAGATGGCAGTGTTCGGTTTGAAGATTTAGGTGTGGCAGGCAACGGCACTGCACCGCTTCGTATTGACTCTGATGGGGATGTCGTCGCAGGTCCTAATGAATTTACCCTCTCCATTTCTCCCGCAGCATTTACTACAGAAAGTGAGAGCGACAGATTTTCCAAAATTGTCGGTGCTAGTGGTCATGCCTTTATCAATTCTGGGTCTGCAGGGCTATCTGCTCCGGTGTATCTACCTGATGGTGCAGTAGTAACAGAGGTGAGTGTCTGGTTTCTTGATTCGTCGAATTCTGATCTGACGTTTCGGTTGAGACGTGCACCACATGATGCGAATAGCAATCAAGATTTAGCGGCTATAGAGCCTGCAGGCAATGTAGCGGGTATTCGTCTTGATTCTGATGACATCATCGATTTCGACACCATTAGCAACACCACACATTCCTATTATTTCAGGGTGTTTTCATCAAGTTGGACTGGCATTAATATGGGAATTAAGGCAGCGACAATAACTTACCGTTTATGAAACAGCGAACCTAACCGCTGTTTAGCGATAGTTTAAAAGGCCAACCCTATTTTCTGGGTTGGCCTTTTTTTGGTGACAACCGAATACACGCGTAAGCTTCCCCCCAGATTTTCCGCCGTGTCTAAATCATGCCTGTCTATATTTGTTGGACTTGCGCGATGGAGTAGCGCGGTAGCTTTTGTAACCCCCACCCATTTTTAACCGCTGCTGGAAGTAGCTATTAAGCTGCTAACGCAAGCTTTTGGATTGGGGTTGCGCCATGAACGACCGTGGTGTCGGCGGCGCAAACGTCGTTGTGCGGTTTGTGCGCGGGCGTCGTTTACTAGGGTATCTGCTATTGAAGAAACCCCGAATTTATGAAAAACCGCCACCTGATGATCTTGTTTTGCACCTTTTCTTGCTGTGTATCGGCGCAGCCGCAATTGGTGATCGACCTAAACCCAGGGCCCGCGGGTCAGGCGCAACCCTTTGGTGAGGTCAGTAACAACATCTTGTATTTCACCGCATTTCATCCAAATTCTGGTCTTGAACTCTGGGCCACTGGAGGTACTGAAGCCAACACACGCCTGGCCTCCGATTTCATCCCTGGGTCGGAAAGCTCTCAAGCCTCGTTCCGAGGCGTAAATGACGGGATGATCTATTTTTCAGCCACTGGAGTTGATGGTGATCGGGGCTTGAGATCGGTTGCTGCGCCGGGGGCTCCCGTCATCGATCATCTTGGACTTACCAATGTGAATTGGCTGGGGCTATTGGGTGGCAAACTGCTTGTGCGGGCATCAAATTTGACCAACCCCAACGAGGTTTTTTGGGTCAATAATGCGAGCCTTCCCGAACTTTGGGTAGACATCAACGAAGCGTTTCTTGGCTCATCACCGAGTAGTTTTCTTCCCACCGGTCCTAACTCAGCGTTGCTAACCGCGGCGCCAGTTGGCGTGGGTGTGACGGGTTCTGCGCCCCACTGGTTAGTTGAACGTGTGGCAACGGAAGTTCGCACAGATTCAGACGACAGAATTGGACCAAGAACACCCTATAGAGCAGTGAGCAACGGCTTTTTCTTCTATGGTGCGGCAGACGAAGGCCCTTTTTCGAAAGGAAACGAGCCCTGGGTCATCGACCGTATGGGTGGAAATGCGACCTTAATTCGGGACATCAATCCTGGGCCTGCCTCCAGCGGCGGGGTGGGCACTGCCCTTAGCTTGCCGTTTAATGGTGAGGTGTTTTTCGCCGCACAATCGCCGAGCTTTGGTGTTGAAGTATGGAAAAGCAATGGTGGTGGCGCGCAATTGCTGCGGGACATTGCACTCGGTGAGGACGATTCAAACCCATTTAATTTCTTGGAGTTTAACAACGAATTGTATTTCGGAACCAAAAGCGGTGCCGGGCCTCAGCTTTGGAAAACCAATGGTACCGGTGCGGATCTTGTGGCCACCTTTGAACCCAACGGAGCCCATGACGCGCCATGGATGGCGGTCGTATTTGATGACCATCTGCTGTTTCGGGTGGAAACGGGAAATGAAGGTCTGGAGTTGTGGGCAACCAATGGCCGCATCGGCCAGGTCAAGCTGGTGGCTGACATTAATCCAGGACCGCCCGATGGAATATCTCGACCTACCAGCTGGGTGCTTAATGAGAATCGACTACTATTTCTTGCTGACGATGGCGAACACGGTCGAGAACTATGGCGGTTGGACTCAGGTTACCTTGAATCGTTGTTTCCGGTTTTTGCCGACAGTTTTGAAAGAGACTTGACGGTCAGCCCCTAGCGTAAGCTGCCGGACTGAGCGCAATGGCAGTTAATTCTGCGCGCCGGCGACAGCTTTTAGTCTTCGCGTTTAGCGGCAGGCGTTAAACCCAGACATCGTTTGGGGCAGTCAAAGTACCGTCAGTTTGCCCAGTGTTGACGACCCCTCTAGGCTCAATCAGCAAGATGTCACAGGGTTCATCGGCAACGGGTTTATGCTCGACGCCGTTGGGTACAACAAATAGTTCGCCGCGGCCAAGGGACACCGCACCGTCTCGAAACTCAATGGTTAATTGACCTTTTAATACAACGAATACCTCATCGGTGTCCGGGTGATCGTGCCAAACGAATTGGCCATCAAGCTTCGCCAGCTTGAACTGGTAGTCGTTCATTTCGGCAATGACTCGCGGTGACCAAAATTCATCAATAAGGGAGAGCTTTTCGGCAAAGTTGATGCCTTTGTATTCCATGGGGTTTTCTCAGTAATCAGCCTTAGGCGCCCATTAGTGTGGGAGACTTGGCGCCTTTTTCATAGCATCAGTTTGGCATTTGGAATAGACCAAATTGTTGCCGGTGCTGGGACCTGAACCCTGGTTTACCCTTTGGTTACTCTGGCACCATGAAACCTCGCTGAGTCAGAAACTCATCGATCCGTTGATCTGCCTGTTTGCGGATTTCCGGATTTCTGAAGAAGTGTCCTACATCAAACAGGTGGTATTCAAAATCGTTTTTGTGCGCCTTCATTTGCTCCACAAACTCCATGAACTCAGCTTCCGGCGCGAGATGGTCGTATTTGCCGTGGATGAGTAGGGTTGGGACCAAGCCAGGTTTTACCTGATGGGTGAGGGACACCGACTCAGGATTTCCTTTGGTCATCACCGTGAAAAAACCGCTTTTTAACGTGTTGTAGGTAGAGGAATGAAGGATCAGTGCGTCGGGTCGAGCGTGAACATCCAGGCTTTTGTCAGGGTTCAAAATGGCGTTGATTCCCGCCAGGTGCGCACCGGCAGAAAACCCGTGGGCCACAAGCTTTGTGGTATCAATTCCCAGTTCGTCGTCAAACTGTCTAACCCAGGCGATTGCTGCACGGGTATCGTCCACGCAGGCGGCCATATCGGTGCCATGAACATCCGCCAGCCGATATTCAAATGAGATCGCCACCATGCCCAGCTCAGCCATCCGTTGAGCGATCGGATAAGACCATTCCGGTGTACCAATGGCCCAACCGCCGCCGTGGAACGTGACGAAAACACTTCGCCGGTCTTCGGATTTGTGATTTGGGGGATAAAACACATGGGCTTCCAGGTCCAAGCCGTTCACCTGGCGGAAGACGCGAATTTCGTCTGCTTGAGATCGTATCGCCATAGCCTGTTGGTGCATGGCATTGACCTCAACTAGCAAATGATGACCTGGAAAATCCTTCTCAAACATCCCCCGCACCTTGCCCCAGTCAGCCGGACCATAGTTAGTATCAAAGGCGTTAAACATTTGCTCAAGTAAATAGTCTCTGGCGCTGGACCCTACCGCCATTTGTTTAATAGTTAGGTAGCGTGAAACGAGTTTCTCCCGGGGGGTATTTTGATCACCGAATTTCAGTTCCCCAGCCGATTCCAAATTAACGTAAGTATCCAGAAAGGCGACCATTGGGCGTGAATACAGATCCTGAGGCTTAACGGTGCTTAGTAATTCTTGATAGTAGTTTTCTGGAACCTTAGCGAGGGTGCCGGTGATATTTCTGAACAGTGTGGGGTACAACAACCGATACCGATCAAACTGGTCTTGGATGTCGACTTGCAAACGCTGAACGACGGCGATTGGTGCGTCGGGATGAAGATCAATCCAGTTTTTGTGGTTGGCGACAAAAACCTGCTCCCGCCGATCGATCTCAGCCAAAAAAGCCTGAAGATCCAACGCGTACACCTTTCGAATTTCGTCCAACAACCTTGTATGAGCGGCTTCAACGGCTTTTCCCAGGTCCAGCATGTGCTGATTGGACGCTGCATGGTCATCGGAGAAACGCGATAGTTCGCCGTCAATGCCCTGTTCCCAACCGACCCGAGCTCCAGGCGTCAGGTAAAGGTCATACACACTTTTACCCACGTTAAGACGATGAAACCCCGGTCCAGTCACAGGCAGCGTGGCGTGAAAAGTCTTAGCTGGCGTGACCGAAATCTGCAGATCATCAGGATGGGTGGCCACCGACCAGCCATCGTCAATGGCCGGCGGATGGGAGCTGATGATGACGTTGTCCACATCATCCGCTGAGATTTTTCCGCTGACCACGGCGCTGGCGAGGGTGTTTTCCTCGGCATGGGCGAAGACACTGACGCAAAGAAACACCACTGGCAAGACTACATGCTTGTTTAACATCGCTAACTCCCTGTCTGTGATTCATCAGCCGCCATCGTTGGCGCAAGGATTTCGATAACCCGAATCAATAACGGTTTGGGAAAGGCAAAGTTACAGATTATGACGTGGACGCCTTGAATGGGGCGGCAGGGCAGGTGCGCCTGCTAACGGGTTGCTAACGGGTGACTAGTGTTC